>JAPWUH010000148.1 GCA_028275645.1 Caldivirga sp. | reverse complement strand
TAGGAGGATTGTTAAGGTTCCTGTACCTAACCAACTGCTTAAACTTGCATTACCAAGTGACATCAAGCCCCTTTACAGGTACGTTGGGGTTACCTATGACTGCGGTAGGATGAGGTCGATGGTTAGCGGGCTTAGGTTCATGGATGAGGAGGTTTACGAGAACGCACTATTCATTAAACGGCTTAGGGAAATGCACATACATGGTGATAATTAACGGCAAGTCTCGCCGTTTATGATGGGGTGGCTTCACTCCATGGGTTTGGGCGGTATGTTTATTAACCCTGGCTTCGTTGTTTGTTTGTGCCCTCCCTCGGTGAACTCTCTAGGGATTTGTGGGGGCCGGCGCCGACTCCAGCCGGGATACCGGGGGAGGGCGTCTATGAGGTTAAGTACAGGAATAGGAGGACTAACGTAGTCCGTCTCCTTCCTAATGGTGCTCAAGAGAGGAGGCTTAGGAGGCTGGCTGATGCCTGTGCGAGACTTTGGAACGAGCTGAACTATGAGAGGAGGCAGCAATTCTTCAATCATCAGCATGTGGACTTCAAGGGCACGTGGAGCAAGTACTACGAGAAATATAAGAAGATACTTAGTGTTAATGCCCAGGCAGTGCTTCAGAAGAGTAATGAGGCATGGAACTCCTTCTTCTCACTCCTCAAGCTGAGGAGGGAGGGGAAACTACCATCTTTCATGAATCACGTTTCACCGCCTGGTTACTGGAAGGATGAGGCAACTGGTAGGAGGAGGCTGATACTTCTTGTTAGGCAGGATAGGTATGAGGTGGATGAGCAGAACCACAAACTAATCCTGAAGGACTTTGACCTTGAAGTGAAGTTCACTGGTGGGCTTAGGTGGTTTGGTAAGCAGGGTAGGCTTGAGATACATTACGATGAGGCTAGGAATGCATGGTATGCATGCATACCAGTTGAGGTTGGTGTTGAGGAGGCTAAAACGGGTAGGAGGAGCAAATTTATTGTTCGTGGTGAGAGGAGGTTGATTCAAATCGCAACTCCAAGGGGTAGTAGGATTGCGGCAATAGACCTGGGTATTAACAACCTGGCTAGCGTGGTTGTGAGTGACGGCACTTGGCTACTCTACAAGGGCATGAGAACAAAGGAGGATTACTTCTACTTGCAAAGACTGATTTCGAGGATTCAGTCCTTGAGGGACACACTCAAGGACAAGCTTCTTAATGACGCTATTGATGAGCTGAACCACGAGGTGAGGAGGCTTTATGGTAAGTTGATGAGGAGGTTGCTTCATCTTTATAGGAATTTTGCAAAGCACCTAATAGAACAACTCCACGAGCTGGGAGTCTCAACAATATATCTGGGTTACCCCTTCAATATTGCCCAGGAAAGGGGCAACAAGTTCACCGTGAATATGTGGAGTTACAGAAAACTCATGGAGGCTATTGAGCTAAAAGCCCAAGAGTATGGGATAAGGGTATTCGAGGTTGTTGAATACAACACCTCAAAATACTGCGCCTACCACAACGTCGAAGTTAGGAGACATCCGAGGGGAGTAGTCCACTGCCCCAAAGGACACAAGCTCCACTCAGACCTAAACGGGGCATTAAACATAATGAAGAAAGCCATTGAAAAGATACCCCTAGTCATCAAAAAGCCGCTGTCATTCATCGTAGACCACAACAAAGTAGCCCCGATAAAGCGGGGTAACCCCTGAGACCTCGGGAAACCCCCACCCTTAAGGGCGGGGAAGAGGTCAGTAATAACCCTCCTGCCCCGCATTCAGCCTTGGATGTGTTAACCACGGTTCATTGCCCATGTTACACGCTACTGTGCATGAGGGTAAGGCTTAACCCGCACTATCCAATTCCTCATCTTAACGGTTAATCCCTAACCCTTAGTGCTAGGTGCCGAGGTTATATGTTAAGTATACCTATTAGTATTCTAATGGGCTCACTGTTTAATACCCTCTGCTTAACCGGCTTAACCATGAGTATAGACCTGAGGGGTAAGGTGGTTTTAATAACAGGCGTAACCCACGGTATTGGTGAGGCCACGGGTAGGTTGCTTAGGCAGCTTGGGGCTACGGTGTATGGTGTGGGTAGGGATGAGGCTAGGGGTAGGGCCCTTGAGAGGGAGGTTGGCATAGTCTTCAGGAGGGTTGATTTGACTAGGAGGCAGGAGGTCCTCGACTTCATAAGGTGGTTTGAGGGGGAGGTTGGCATCATACATGCCCTTATCAACAACGCCTCAAGGAACTCCAGGTACAGTATACTGAACACGACGCTTGAGGAGTGGGATAGCATGATTGAGCTAAACCTAACAGCCCCCTTCCTACTCTCTCAAATGGCGGCCAGGCTAATGATAAGCAAGGGGGTTAAGGGCAAGATAATAAACGTGGCCGCCATACAGGCTTACTTCCCCCTCGAGTCATCATTCCCTTACGTAACCACTAAGGGTGGTTTAATAGCAATGACGAGGAGCATGGCGGTTGACCTGGGTAAATACGGCATACAGGTCATAACAGTAACCCCAGGGCCAGTGTACGTCAGGGGTAGTGAGGTGCCTAAAAGTCTCGATGAGAATGCGGCAACACTGATAGGGAGAATGGGTAGGCCTATTGAGGTTGCTTGGCTAATAGCCTTCCTAGTCTCAGACCTAAACACATTCATGACGGGAAACGAGATAATAATAGACGGAGGTAGGGTTATCAGTAGGAAGCCAGACCCAAGGGAGATAACAAGCGGCGAAGTGTAGTAGCAACACTTAAAGTTTTAGGTCATCAAAAACTATATTAACGAGTGAAATAAATCAATCAATATGCCTGATGCGGCCACCATTTACGTGATTGGACTTTCACTAACCATAATCGGCATGCTAGGTGGGTGTTTGTTTTGGCTTGGCGGTGAATTTAGGGAGATTAGGATGAGGTTTAAGCAAATTGATGAGAGATTTAGGGAAATCGATGGGAGGTTTAATGAGTTGAAGGGTTACATCGACTCTAGGATTAATAGGCTTAGTGAGACCTTTAGTAGCTACCAGGAATTCTTCATTGAATTCCTAATGACTGAGGGTGTTATTAAACCCGAGGGGGCTACTATGGTTAAGAATGAGGCTAGGAGGATTATGAGACTCGCCACATCAACAAACCCATTAACCAAGGAGGAGTGGAAGAGGCTTGGGGAGCTACTGGATAAGGATCCGAATGATTTGACCTACGAGGAGGCGCTTGAACTTAGGGAACTTGCCAGGAAGGTTATTAGGGAGTACATGGATTATGCGGAGGCTTGGAAG
>JAPWUH010000147.1 GCA_028275645.1 Caldivirga sp. | reverse complement strand
GGTGGTCTTGGCATCAATTAGGAGCAGTGGCTCAAGTAGCGTTGGGTTTGCTGACAGTATGCCGGCGAATATTGCATTCTTAGTGGCTGGCATTATCTGGGCTGGGCCCCTATGGGCTGGGTCTTCGTGAACCACGGCATCATGTAGGATTACCTTAACACCCCTCACTGGTTCCTGGGCCAGTGGACCAGCCGACACCGACCATCTGAAGCCCTGGATTATGTAATCCCTAATCTCCCTCAGGTGCTGTATGCCACTTGTCTTATCAATTAGGACGTTGATGTACTGGTTATCTATCGCCCAAATACCCCTAGCCTCATCAGTATCCCAGTTAGCCTTCTCCCTGAGTATCCTAGCCCTTTCCCTCGGGTCCATGTCCTCGGTGATTTCACCGTACTGTATTAGGCTTATTGACTCCTCGTCAAGCGGCTCGACGCTTATGTAAAGCCTATTATGCTTGTTAGGCGACTTACCCTCAAAGACCTGCGACCTAGCCCTAACAGTCTCCCTAAACCTAACCAGTGGTTGGGACACGACGAAGTCCAGGCCTGTCCTATCCTTCAGCAGCCATGTGGCTATCTCAAGGTGCAGCGTGCCCACACCACTGAGTAGTATCTGGCCGGTCTCCTCATCAATCTTAAGGCTTAATGTCGGATCTTCAATCACCAGGTCCCTAAGCCCCTCAACAAGCTTAGCTAAGTCATTTGGGTTCTTGGGCTCTATGGCAACGGTCACCACGGACTCTGACACGTACCTCATCTTCTCGAAGGGCGGTATGTCCTTAATCGAGGGCGTCACCAACGTGTCACCAGCCCTAGCCTCATCAACACCCATCAAGGCCACTATGTTACCCGCCATGACCTCGGGCACGATTATCCTGCTTGGACCCATGTACAGGTAGGTCTGCAGAACCCTCTTAGTCAACTTCTGGCCGATTATATAGACCTCGTCACCCTCCCTAATGGTCCCGCTGAATACCCTGCCGGTTACTATCAAGCCGGCATGTGGATCCTTATTAACCTTGCTGACCGCTATGACTAATGGCCCATTTGGATCAGCGTCAAGCAGCGCCTTACCTATTGGACTGTTCAAGTCACCTTTCCACAGCTTGGGAACCCTGTACTTCTGCGCAACGTTTGGAGGTGGGATATGCTCAATTATCATTGTTAAAAGCGTCTTGTAGAGCGGGAACTCCTGGGCCAGTTCATCAACGGCGTTCCTCTCATAGGCGTCCATTATGTAGCTGAACTTAATCCCCTTCTCCTGCATCATAGGTACAGTTAAGCCCCACTTACCCAACGCTGAACCAAAGGCCACCTGCCCCTTATTAACGCTAACCTTCCACTTCTCCTTAAACTCAGGTGGAGCGTAAGTGTCTATGAGTGAGTTGAACTCCTTCGTTATGTAAAGTATCCTATTACCTATCTCCTGGGGGGATAGCCTAAGTTCCTTTATCAACCTGTCAATCTTATTTATGAAGAGGACGGGCCTAACCAACTCCTCCATGGCCTGCCTAACCACGGTCTCGGTCTGGGTCATGACACCCTCAACGGCATCAACAACCACCAACGCCCCATCCATGACCCTGAGTGACCTCGTCACATGGCCCGTGAAGTCGACGTGGCCTGGTGTATCGACGAAGTTTATTAGGTATGGCTTACCGCCGTACTCGAAGTATAGGCTTATGTTAGCTGCCTTAATGGTCATTTGCCTAAGCTGCTCAATCTCCACGTAGTCCATGGCTAAAGCCTTACCGGCAACCTTAGGGCTAAGTAAACCCGCACCCATGAGTAGTGAGTCTGTGGTTGTTGTCTTACCGTGGTCAACGTGGGCCAATGTACCAACGTTCCTGATCTGCGATGGATTCCTCATTATGTCTAGAATATCCTCTATCTTCTTCTCAACGATCCTAACGGACATCCATGATCACGCAGACCTTCCTATAAGCTTATATAAAGTTTTCTCAGGCATGTACAGGGCACGGTTAGAAGTACCTATACCTGGGCCTAGACCCAAACCTAGTCACCCTCCTGTACCATAGGTAGCCGTAGGCTATGCCGACTATGAAACCCAGCAGGTGCCCTAGGTAGGCTATGCCGAAGCTTGCGGCGAAGGGCGTTAGGAGGAATATGATTGCTATTATGTTCCACGGGTTCGATAGTATAACCCACCTATCTGGTAAAGCCAGTATGAAACCCACCATCCCAAACAAAGCCCCTGAGGCACCCGCCATGATTGTGCCTTGCCCATATAGGTATATTGAGAGTGCCGCTGCGAAGCCTGATATCAAGTAAACCCTCCACATGATTCCTGCGCCATACCTACGCTCGAAGAATGGTCCTATGAAGAACAAGGTGAGCATGTTGAATACGTAGTCCAGTATGGTCGGGTCGAAGAACATTGAGGTGACTAGGCCGAGGGGCCATGGCACATACGGCGACATTAACCAATCGGAGAGTAGGAGACCTATTGCATTAGCCACATTGCTTAAGCCAATGTACTGGAATACGAGGAATGGTATTGACAGTGCACTGTTTATGATTATTATCATTGCAGTAGTCCTAGCGTTAACATGCATAGGTTGACCAAACATCAAACGACCAATGGGTTAATGGGGTACTACTTTAAAACCTTTATTCCCAGCGGTAACACATGTTCCTGATAGGCCTAAACTACTGGAGTAAGAGTGGTGGACCATTAATGTGGAGGTTCTTCAATGAGGGGGTGGTTGATAAGGAGCTTGCCCAAATAAGGGAACTGGGTGTTGATGTGATTAGGGCCTTCGTGTACTGGCCAGACTTCCAGAGGGAGCCGGGCAAGGTTGATGAGGAGATGCTTAGGAGGTTGGGAAGGTTCCTAGACCTGGCGCATAAGCATGACGTGGGGGTCTTCCTAACCTTCGTGGTTGGCCACATGTCCGGTGAGAACTGGGATCCCCAGTGGAGGGGTGGTAGGGACTTCTTTGAGCTTAGGAATGAGGTTAAGACACTCATAGAGACCGTGGTTTCTAGGTTCAGGGGACACCCCGCGATTAAGGGTTGGATACTCAGTAACGAACTACCCATCTACGCAACTTCAAGTGAGGAGAGGGTGACTGACTGGATTAGGGAGATGTCTGGTTTAATTAAGTCCCTTGACGGAGCCCACTGGGTTGGTACAGGTGATGGGTGCTGGGGCATTATGGGCGCCTTCAACGGGTTTAACCCATATAGGTATAGGGATTACGTGGATTACATGGGCCCCCACTTCTACACACCAGACACGGATGCCTTCAGGCACACTGTAATGCCCCAGTTGATTATTAAGGCCTGTAGGGGGCTTGGGAAGCCCACT
>JAPWUH010000146.1 GCA_028275645.1 Caldivirga sp. | reverse complement strand
ACGTGTAGTAGTAGAATATGATGTCAGCCATGGTTATGGGTTGCCCATCCTGCCAGTACTGGCCAATCCAAGTACCGTTAAAGTACAGGTACACCACAGCCTTAGCGTAATGACCTGGCCCAACATCAACCCACTTATCCAATGTAGCATTCCAAATGACTGCATTAGGCGGCACTGGGAATATTGCTGAACCATTGGGGCTTAACTCCACGTACCAACCACCCCTAAGCGGCATTGGCTCACCGCTGAATGGGTTGGCACCGGCGAATGGGTCTCCAACCCAGCCTTGCAGTAAATCAACATCGTATAGCCAAACCTGAACATACCAATTGTAGGTGTTCCAATCCTGAACAGTCACATGAAGCATACCGACCTTCAGCGTATCTGGGTGAAGCGTTGAGTAGGCGAACTTAGTGCCAAGCGGCCATTCAAGGCCAAAGATACTGGGCATGTAGTTAACTACACTACTCAATACTGGGTATGGGAATGAGTTAGCCACCTGCCAAACCCTAACAGCCTGCTGGAAGCAGTCGAATAGCGTGATCTTTGAAATGTTCTCAAACTGGGCCATTGACGTGAAGTTGCCTATGGACACCTGATAGGTCAGCGAGTCAATGGTTGAGTTTGTGTATTGCCAGTAACCTGAAACACCCCAACCAGGCATGTTATCGGCCCATGATGCGCAGAAACCTGCACCAGCGCCGGTATCCCATGACTCAGGGGTGATGACCCAACCCTCTGTGTATATCTGCCACTTCATGTCGGCTGGGTTTGAGGCGTACACTAACGGTATAGCGGTCTTACCTGGACCATACTCAGTCTGTACCGTGAAGCCCAGGCTCTCTAAGGCGCTGGCGAAGGCATTACCCATAGCCATCCTGTATGGGTCATCATTCCTAATGAAGAACACTATGGTTACGGGCTTAGGTGTCGTGGAGTTTGGCGGTATGTAGTACCACTGATGGTTGATGTAAAGTATCCTATGCTTCCAGACAGGGTCTGTTGCATTGATCTGCTGGAATAGGGCAAATATAGATGCATTAACGTAGGCTGGGTCATAATGAATATTATATTTAACTATCTTTGGAAGTATGAGCAGGTAGCTGTATATGCCGAAGACGTAAGGCCAAGCTATCATGGGCGTGGCGAAGCCGTGGAACACCTGGTTAACAGCATATGAACGGTCAACCAGGTAATTCATTAGGAACCTGAACTGCCAGTAGGCAAACGGGTTAAATGTGGTATTACTGGGATACGGGTTGAAGAGTAAGTCATCGGCACCAGTAATGGCTGGTGAAACCAATGAAACACCTGGTATGGTGGTTAGCGTTTGGAATATGTTTGACGGTATTGCAAATGGATTAAGGAACAGGTCAATCTGGTCAGTCTGAAGGTACTGAGGCACTAGACTGGGCTGAACCTCCATTACTTGAACAGTCTGGGCCATGGGTATTGGGGTAACTGTAGTAGTTGTTACTGAGGTCGTAGTAACAGTTGTTGCCGTGGTTGTTACTGCGGTTGTTGTTGCTGTGGTTGTTGTTACTGCTGTTGTGGTTACTGTTGTTGCGGTTGATGTTGTTACTGTTGTTGCTGTTGTAACCGTAGTGGCCGTTGTTACTGTTGTGGCAGTTGATGTAGTAACAGTCACAGTTTTTGTAGGCAGGTGAGTAACGTAGTAACCAACCAAACCACCAGCCACAGCAACAACAACCACAGCCACAACCACAGCAGCCAAAACACCCCTAGATATCCCTAGGTTTTGATTGTATCCCATAAGTTTAGTCGGTGAGTGAATCCTTTTAAATTTTATCACAATATTAATATTAATCTTTAAATTAACTATCTCTTACCCCTAGTGCTAATGCTTGATTCCAGCAGCATCAAGTAGCCTATGATAATTAATGCTACTGAAAATATGAATGATGCGGTCATTATTAACCAAAGCGGTAGGTAGTACGCAGGTCTCCTTAATAGGTATACACTTACGTATAGGCTCGGTGAACTGCAGTTAATTGCAATGCCTAGCACTTGGCCGTAGGTTAATATGGTTGTGTTTAACGGTGTTACACTAATGTTATACTCCTGCGGTATTGTTATGTTTGTCTGAGGTATATGTTGGTTGATTAAAAGGTTCAAGGCAGCGGCTTCATTACCGGTATTGTTAAGGATAAGTAAAACATCGCCCCTGACATTAACGCTATAGTTACCCTCACAGCTTCTATTAACGATAATTGGACTTAACGAGTACTGGTTAAACATTAGAATCACGGCTAATGCAACAGCCAAGAGACCTAACGCAAATCCAACACCGACGTACCTATTTAACCTCAACACCTTAACCCACAGCAGCTAAGTACTAATTTAATGTTTTATTTAAGGGTTCGGTGGCGTTATCTCAAGAATAAAGTATGACAAAGCAAATGACACACCTCACCCTTCAGGGCAGGGTTACCCCACTACGTGGGGTCTCATGGCGGTGAATTCATAAAGCCTATGCTGAGGTATTCCAGTAGCCCCGGAGAAAGCGGGGTAACCCTCAAGACCCCCAGGGAATCCTCGCCCCTCAAAAGGGTGGGGAGGGGTCAGAAACCCTATAAGCAGATGGATTGGTTCCCTTAGCCGTGGAGTTCGTGATCATTACCGCCCAGTGGGAGGTGGGTATCGGGTTGGTTAGGTATTACTGTAGGGCTTTGATTAATCGGGGCTTTAGGTGCAGGCTAATGATGATCAACGAAGATAACGCCAAGGACCTGCTCATTAGGTATGGTGTTAGGGAGGGTGTTGTTAAAATACCCCTAATACTGATGATTAATGACGGAGAGGTGAGAGTGATGTCGATAGATGATTTAAGGGAATTCACCAGGGGATGAGCAGAGTAGTATTGGTCTTTGTGATTGCCCATATGGATTGAGCAATGGGTTTATTGAGATTATGGTTTCTAAGCCTAAATTGGTTACCCTAGGTTTCCGAGTGCTGTGAGTAAGTTCAAGGAAACCGCCAAGAAGCAGCCAGCGGCAAAACCACCACCCGCAGAGAGGCGGCAATTACCTAGTTGCACTCTTCATCGTAATTGACGGAAAAGTATTAAAGGGGGGAGGGGTAATGCTACTTGAGGGTAGTCCCCCCAGAGACCTGCGTTGGCAGGCCGGTGAAGGGGGTGGGGTTACCCGGCCAATTACGTGGATTTACCTTAACGTAGCTTATTTTATACTTGAGCGAAAGGCTTATAAATGGGTAAAGTTTTAATTAGGTGGAAAGGAGGTTGCCATGGGCGTTTCACAGGGGGATTCTAACCAGCGGGATGAAAATAGGAGGGAGTTGATAATCCAGAAGTTTAAGCTCTTTAGGAGGGAGG
>JAPWUH010000145.1 GCA_028275645.1 Caldivirga sp. | reverse complement strand
ACAATACTTTGATGTATTGTACTCAACCACCTCATACACCTTGATTCCATATTCTTGAGCCTTTAGTTCTATAGCTTCCATGAGTTTTCTGTAACTCCACATGTTCACTGTGAACTTGTTGCCCTTCTGTTGAGCAATGTTGAGTGGGTAGCCTAAATAGATTGTTGAGACTCCCAGTTCATGAAGCATTCTGAGTAAGTGAGAAGCAAAGTTCCTGTATAGGTGGAGTAGCCTCCTCCTCAACTTACCATGAAGCCTCCTTACTTCGTGGTTCAGCTCCTCAACTGCGTCAGCCAGTAGCTTGTCCTTGAGTGTGTCCCTCAGGGATTGGATCTCGGCAATCTTCCTTTGGAAATAGAAGTAATCCTCCTTTGTTCTCATGCCCTTGTAGAGTAACCAAGTGCCGTCGCTCACAACCACGCTAGCCAGGTTGTTAATGCCTAAGTCGATGGATGCAACCTTACTCCCCTTAGGCGATTCAACTTGAATCACCCTCCTCTCACCCTTCACAATATGCCTACTCCTCCTTCCCGTTTTAGCCTCCTCGACGCCTACTTCGACTGGTATGCATGCGTACCATGCATTCCTAGCCTCATCGTAGTGTATCTCAAGCCTACCCTGCCTACCAAACCACCTTAACTTACCGGCGAATTCGATTTCGAGACCGAAGTCCTTGAGGATGAGCTTGTGGTTCTCCTCATCCACTTCGTATCTATCTTGTCTAACGACCAAGATCAACTTCCTCTTCTTCGACTCCTTCCAATAACGAGGAGGTGAAACGCGGTTCATATGCAGTGGTAGTTTTCCCTGTTTCTTCAGCTTAAGGAGGGAGAAGAATGCATTCCACGCCTCATTGTTCTTCTGAAGCACTGCCTGGGCATTAACACCAAGCATACCCTTGTACTTCTCGTAGTATTTGTCCCATGTTGATTTAAAGTCAACTAGATGCTGTTGAAAGAACTGCCTCCTCCTCTCGTAGTTAACCTCGTTAAATAGCTTGGCAGAGACGTTAGCTAACTTCCTTAACTTCCTTTCTTGAAAACCATTCGGAAGGAGACGGACTACGTTAGTCCTCCTATTCGTGGGCTTGACCTCGTAGACGCCCTCCCCTGGCATTGCGGGGGAAGTCAGCCCCCACCCCCATCTTCAGCAAATTCACCAGAGGAGGGCACCCACAAGACACCAAATGAAACATAAAGCCAAGGTTAATAAACCTAACCCACGTAATGAAGCCAACCCCACCATGAATGACGAAGCTTGCCGTTTATTTTATCAATGAGCGATTTGAGGGACTATGAACCTGAGTGGGGTGATCCGGTTTGCGTGGAGTATAGGGGGCTTACGGTTTGTGAGACGCCGCCCAATACCCAAGGCCTAACCACACTAATGATACTTAGGTTGATTGAAAATGAACCAAAGGCCCCTGGCCCATTTTCACCCAGCCGCATTAACACGTACCTTAAGGCCTATGAGGCTGCGTACAGTGCCAGGGATGAGTTCATAGGGGATCCTAGGTTCGTGAAAATACCCGTGGATAGGCTTCTTGACCCTGAGTTTCTAAAGGGTAGGTTAGGTGGGCCACGTGGTGGTGGGGGTGATACCACTTATTTCGTGGTCGCTGATTCTGAGGGTAATGTTGTTAGTGCCATACAGAGTCTCTACTACCACTTCGGGTCACTGGTGACTGAACCCAAGTACGGCATTACACTGAATAATAGGGCCGCTGACTTCTCAATGAGCGGCGTTAATGAGGTGGCGCCTAGGAAGTGGCCGCTTCACACGTTATCAACAGTGATGGTGATGAGGAACGGTGAACTTGAACTTGCCTTAGGTACATCGGGGGCGCATTATAGGCCGCAGCAACACGTCTTAATGCTCACCAACATCGTGGATTACGGCATGAATCCGGTTAACGCTGTTAATGCACCTAGGTTCCTCTGGAGCACTGATGGGTTAATCATTGAGGAGGGTTTTGAGGTTACTGGGCTTAATGTTAGGCATAGGTTAATTAAGTACCCTGGCTCAACGGGTGTGGCAGGCATCCTAGCCAGCATCAACGGCGTTAAGATCCTGTACTCTGATGTTAGGGGTGATGGTGCCGCGCTTGGGTTATAGGCTAGGAAAACCTCACCCTCTCTAGGTAACCCACGGCGGCATCCCTGGGTCTACGACACGGTGAGCGCCCATTGATGACGCACAGTTATAAATACAAATTTAGCTGGACTGCTGCGTAATCATGATTAAGGGGATTTTGACCTTGACCAGGAGTAGTAGGTTTAGGAGCGTTGACTTCAACCTCGGAGATTACTTGCTATTGGCCATGAGGATTGGTAAGGTTTACAGCGGCCTAGTTGCCGGTAAGGGTTTACTGCGGGATATGAGTATTGAGGATGCTGAGAGACTGCTTAACGACTGGGATAAGGTGACTCAACTTTTAATTAAGGTAACCGGGTCTAACTTCTACACCTTCGTGGGCCCATTTAGGCTAAGTAATTCTAGGATAGACTTCAGTATTTACGTTGACGTGTTTAAGGAGGTTAAGGTTAGGTTAACGCCAAGTTACATTCAATTAACCTCACAGGACTTCAGGAGGAGGTTTAGGGGTAGGGTGCTTCAGAGCATTATTAAGGATACCGTTGACTGCATAAGTAAGTATACTGGGATTAGCGGTTAGTTCACTGCCTCTGCTGAGCCTTAGCCTGCTGAGCCCTCCACCTGACGCAGCCACGCCCAGTGCATCTTGAGCCGTAGAAGCCAACCTTCTGCCCAGGTGGCGCATTCCTCTTAACCGGGGTACCACCCTTCTGGTGGCTACCACCGCCATGTGGGTGTGCATAGGCACTCATTGCCTTACCACGGACCTTCGGGTACTTCCAAGCCTTAGCCTTGGCCCTATGGTACTTGTTGCCGGCCTTAATGAAGGGCTTCTCAATCCTACCCCCACCAGCCACTATACCCACTGTTACCCTCGCCCTCGAGTCAACTTCAACCGTCTTTCCACTGGGTAGTTGAATTAATGTGGTGGAGTCCCTATGTATCATAACAACGCCATATGTCCCACCGGACCTAGCGAACTTACCCCCATCACCAACAGTCTTCTCTATGTTGCACACCATCGTGCCCTCCGGTACCTTAGCCACCGGCAGTATGTTACCGGGTTCAATCTTTGCATCAGGCCCGAACTCAATTATCTTACCCACGTAGATGCCCTCCACAGCCGGCAAATACATTTCCTTACCATTCTCAAGCGTGATGCGCATTGCCGGTGCGTTTAAGCCTGGGATGTGGAGGAGCTCCTTAACTATCCCCCTAATCGTCGTCTTCAATTGATCCTCGTTGAATGGAATATACCTAAGTGGTGCAATCCTCCTCCAGCTTGGT
>JAPWUH010000144.1 GCA_028275645.1 Caldivirga sp. | reverse complement strand
CCAAGGGGTACCAGTACATTGAGGCCGAGGGCTAGGCCGTATATTGAGTATGCCACCAATGGCAGGAAGAGTATTACCGATGAGTAGAGCATTACCCTCCTATTCATGGATGTAAGGGAGATCACGGCGGCAAGTATTGGGAGTGATAGCGCAGTTAATAGGAAGTAGTCAGTGCCGGTGATCATGGCTTATCACCCCCAGCCAAAATACCCCTGGTCTCTATACTCCTCTTCACGCGGTCAATTGCCAATATCGCCGTTATTAATGCTATGAACTCAGCCGCGGACGTAATGACACTGATGGTGATTATTACGAAGGCTAAGTATGGCTGGTATGCGTAGAGCATGGCTGCCGTTAGGAAGACGGAGTTGAACATTAATTCAAGCCCTATGAGCAACCTAATCAAATCCCTGGCGTTTATGACCACGGTTAACCCTATTGCTAAAATCAATACTGCAGTTACTATGATGGAGACCGAGACCCCAATCATCCCTGGGTCACCTTAAGGTACCTTACCGCTATGGCCATTATGACCGATAGGAATGATATCAACAACACCAGCAGCATCACCATATCACTACTTAACACATCACGAGCTAGCTGCACTGGGCTTATGCTTGACGGGTACACAGACGTTAAGTAGGTTGGTTTAAGTGCTATCAATGCAAAGATAGCTATAACCACGGCTATGCTAATCCACTTACTCTCGAAAACGGCATAAGTCACTGGCCTCCTGTAGGTTGCCGCCAGTATTATCGTAACCGTTATCGTTGCGCCGATGTATATCATCACTATTAGGACGAAGGGAAGAATCCCATTGAGCATTAGCAGCACTGATGCCGAAAAACCTGAGGCTAGGGCTAGGTATAGGGCTGAGTAAAGGTTATCCTTAGACAGTAGGACAGCCATTGATGAGGCCAGCACCAACACCTCAACGGTTATTAGTGCTAATCCAATATTAACCATGATTCTCACCCCCTACCAGCCATCTCCTTAACGCTAGCGCTAATTCCCCCTTCTTCCATTCATCATATGGTGGGTGCATTAACGGCATCGACATAATGCTGAACATAGGATGATCAATATTTGCGCAGTTTTTAAGGATTTTCCCATGGTAATGCCGACATATATTCTATTTAAAAAGAAAAACTTGTTACTGTTATTAATTTTAATGTACTTTAGTAAAATATTATTAACGTTAAAATCCTGAGACATTACTAAAACTATATAAATATAATGCTGAATTAATTCTAAGCAAAACCCCTAGTGTATTTGCAACAATGGGCATTAGGATTATTGCAAGCAAACCTGATGTTAAACCAAGCAGTAATCCACCTAGTACATCAGTCAAGTAATGGGCATTCAAGTAAATCCTCGACATCGAAACTAATATAGCTTCAGTAAGTAGAATCCAGGACACTAAACCACCCAATGAGACCAGGGTGACTAGGGCACCGCTAAACACTATGGCAGCGTGGCCGCTTGGGTATGAGTAACCACTTGCAGTTAAAATAGGCTTCCCATAGCCGGATTCGTAGGGTCTCCGCCTCCTTACAAGGAGTCTCGTTACACCACCCACTACATAGGCTATACCCATGGCTACGGTTAACTCGAGGAACGGGATCCATAGTCTCATTGCTAGGAGTACAAGGTCCACTAAGCCCCATGTGTAGAACCTACCATATTTAGTGAGTAACACAGCTGCGTAATCAATGGCCCTTAACCTCCTAATGCCGCTTACCCATAAAGCCACTGTTGCGTCAATGATGTTACTTGGCCTTAAGCCTACCAATATGGTTACGAGTATGTAAAGGGACCCTAGCACTACCGATGTTAATAGGTAACCCACGCTGCGCTATTGGGGGTGCGTTATATAGGTATTACCTCCTGGGCTTATGTTCAGGCTTACCACTGGGCCTGCCGTGGGGCTTTTCAGTGGGTTTCCTTGGTGGTGGCTTGGCGTATATTGTTTTAACCTCCTGAACCCTCCTCATAAACTCCTCCTTAAGCCTTGGGGCAATGAAGTTGCCAGTGAAGGCATCCGCCTTAGCCGCTATGGCTAGTTTAGCCGCAAGGGCTCTTGCTATCTTCCCCCTCTGCCACCTAGGTGACCTGAATATCTCAGGGTGTTGAAATATGACCCCATGCTTAGGCGGCTTCCCCTTACCCCTAAGCGCCCTAAAGAGGGCCTTCTCGGCGCCAAGGACTTGGATTGTTGATGCCGGCATCAGGGCTAGTTTCATTAGGCTACCCGCCAGTGCTATTAACCTAGCCCCCAGCAGGGAGCCTGTCAATTCCCTTATATTAGGGGCGACATCCTTCATGGCGTCGTCTATGTAGTCCGTTAAGTTACCCCTAATCGCCTGCATATCTAGGTATAGCTTAGCCAAGGCCTTAATCTGCTGGAGATCCCACTCGGTTATGGAGGCCCCAACACTCCTTGACGCCGCCTCAGCTATCTTAGCTGCTCTGTCTTGCCCAATCTCAGGTAGTGCGTTAAGTATCTTATCCCTCGTGTAGTTTGACCTGTCCCCGAGCTTATAGACCAGTGTGGCGTACTCGGTATTATTCCGTGTTAGGTTCTCCAGCTCAGGGAAGTGTATCCCATACCACTCCCTTAGTCTCGAGGCCACAAGGTTGGACATCTTATCAATGTCATCAACGGAGTTCACGGCCTGTGCTATGAATAAGTCCCTTCTCTCGGCGGATTGCCTTAGCTTAAGCCTGGTCTGAATGACGGATACCTCATAAACCCTCTTAATGTACTCCTTGGGTTCAATACCGTAAACCTCCTTAAGGTACCTACCCCAAAACTCACTTCTAAATAACCTACCAACGTTAGTAGGTAGCTCAGCCTTAATTTCAACTCCCTTAACGGCGTTAGCTAGGTTCCTTGCCAACTCCTTATGCTCAATGTAAACAGTGGATATACCTGACTTAGCCAGTTTACTTATGAAGGACAATAACTCCTCCGTGGGTTTACCCACCTCTATACTGTTCAATATATTAGCTATCCTCTGTGAGTCGTAGTCGTAGATAAGCTTATCAATAACTTCACCATCCTCGTTAAGCGCGATTATACCCAACGCATCTAACACCACGTACGCTACCGAGCCCACATTACCACTTAGATTAAGGGTATTATTAAATATTATGCCCATGGCTTAATTCCAGAAATTACTATGTAGAAATAGGAGATGCCCCGCGGCTCGTCCCCAGGCCTCATAGGGGGGTTACACCCCACTTAGCCTGGTCCAGTTTTCACGGCTTAGCGCACTTTATAAACCTTAACCTAGGTAACCCCCTATGCATAGGGAGGGGTTGAGATGCCCTAAGTGCGGGTCAATGAGGATAAGTATAGTTGCAGGTGGCCAATTTCAGCTTA
>JAPWUH010000143.1 GCA_028275645.1 Caldivirga sp. | reverse complement strand
TTGCTCCATACTCCTTAGCTAGCCTCAACCTATCATCCCTAACATCAACGGCTACAAGACTACTTAAATTCATCCTACTCAAAGCCTGAATGAGAAGCGTACCCATGAAACCAGCCCCAACCACGGCTACGGAGTCACCGGCCCTGGGCGCGGCCTGCCTAACACCATTAACCACAGCCCCAAGTGGCTCACCTATACCGTACTTGAAGGGTAGGTCATCAGGCAGCTTAGCCACGGCATCACCCTTAGCTATGAAGTAGTCTGCGTAGCAACCATAGCCACTAGCCACCAGTGCAGCCACCCTATCACCAGGCTTAACACCACTCACATTAGGCCCAACGGCAACAACCTCACCAGCAGGTTCATGGCCAGTGAACAAGCAAGCCTTGCCCCTTCTAGGGGTGGGGTAGGGTTTTTAAGCTACTGTTTGCTACTTCTGTGGTATGCCTGTTACTGAGCCGATTAGGGTTGGGAGGGATACTAAGGAGGAGTTGAGGAGGTTGAAGATTCACCCTAGGGAGACCTATGACGATGTGATTAAGAGGCTCATTGAGGAGTATAGGAGGTGTAGGCATGAGAAGGACTAACGTGGTTAAACTAGTAATGGATAAGGAGACTCATGAGAAGCTGAGGGAACTAGCTGTGGTAACTGCCAAGTGCTGGAATGAAGTTAACTGGTTGAGAATGCAACAGTTTAAGAAGGGGGTAAGGGTAGATTTTGCAAAGACAGAAAAGGAGGTGTATGAGAAGTATAAGCACGTGTTGAAGGTTAATGCGCAGCAGGTTGCTAGGAAGAACGCTGAGGCTTGGAGGAGCTTCTTCTCCCTAATTAGGGAGGAGAGGAATGGGGAGTTGCCAAAGTGGTTCAAGCCAAGGCCTCCGGGCTACTGGAAGAGTGAAGACGGAAAATACAAGTTGGTAATCTTCATTAGGAATGACCGTTATGTGGTGGATGAGGATAAGAGGATTATTTACCTGAAGGACTTTAACCTAACCCTGAGGTTTAAGGGGAGGCTCAAGTGGCATGGGAAGCAGGGTAGGTTAGAGGTGATTTACAATGAGGCTAGGAGGAGTTGGTATGCCCACATCCCAGTGGTGGTCGAGAATGTAGCCGAGGCCAAGGGCGACCTGAGGGCTGGTGTGGATTTGGGGATCGTCAACCTAGCCACAATTTACGTTGAGGATGGCACATGGTACATATTCAAGGGTGGTGGCGTCCTCTCCCAATACGAGTACTACAGTAAAAAGATACGCAGTGTTCAGAAGCTTCTAGCTAGGCATGGTCAGAGGACGAGCAGGAGGCTTAGGCTCCTCTATGATAAGAGGGGTAGGTTCTTGAGGCATGCCTTGAATAGCATGGTTAGGGAGGCAATGAGGGAGTTGAGGGAGAAGGGGGTTGGTGAGGTTGTTGTTGGCTACCCAAAGGATATCGCTAGGAACCGTGGGAATAAGCTCACGGTGAACTTTTGGAATTATGGTTACATAATCAGGCGCTTCAAGGAGGTTGGTGAGGAGTTGGGAATTAGGGTAATTACTGTCCCTGAACCAAACACATCAAAGGACTGCTCCCTATGCGGGGATGCCCACGAGGGTGGGCGTGTTGAACGTGGCCTCTATAAGTGTCCCCGTATGGGGAAGGTCATTAATGTGGACTTGAACGGTGCAAGGAACATCCTACATATCCCGAGTTCCTGGGGTTCGTGAGTAGGGGACAATTCGCAGTGAGGGATGGGGTTAATGGGTTGAAGACCCAGCCCGTGGTCTACCGCTGGATGGGTAGAGCGGGTTGGGTGCAAACCACACCCACCAGCAATGAAGCAATGAGGATGAAAGCGGTAAACCACAAACCAATGAACCGCCCTAAGGGAACCCCCACCCTCCAGGGCGGGGAGGAGGTCAGCAAACCTAGCGGGTGTGCTAAACCAAACCCTATAACCTAGGTAAGCGTAAAGGTCACCAGTACATACGCCACATGCACCAACCCTAACCAAAACCTCATTACCCTTAGGTTCAGGGACCTCCTCCTCAAGAAGCCTAACGTCACCCTTACCAAACAAGACAGCATACCTCTCCCTCACACCAAACACCAACAATAGTACTCCTTTAAGGATATTTAAATTTATATAGAGAAATTATAAAAATAAAAAATGAAGAAGATGATTTTAAATGTTCTTTTACTTATGCCTAATCACTCACCTCTTCCTCATTGCGATTATTGCTGCTACTGCTGCTATGACTATTACGATTACTACTATTCCTGCTATTAGTGCTGTTGATACCACTGTCTTCGTCACGGTTACCGTGCTCACCGCTGTTGTGGTTGATACCACTGTTGAAGTCACGGTACTAGTCATGGTGGCAGTGGTTGTTACCGTTGAAACAGCAGTTGTAGTAATAGCCGTAGTAGTCGTGGTGGTAGTCGTAGTCGTTGTGGCTACTGGAGTATATGGAATATGGAAATACGAAGCAATGCATGCGGCATTAAAATCACTTGGGCTTATCCCCAGGAAGTCCGCATACCACTTATACTTAGTCCACAGTGAACCATTAAGCATTGCCTGAGCCAGTGGTGGTATCACGCCTGGTGGGGCAACACCGCCAAAGTACAGCGGCCCCGGCATCCAGAAACCCCCAGTTACACCTGGGACACCCCAAATCTGCTGTGGTGGCTCGATCACGAATTGCGCTGGTAAGTTGGCTGGGCCTAATGGTGGTGGTACCGTGGGTGCTGTTGAGCACTTATATGCCCATTCGATATCGAAAACATGCGGATCCACCTGCAGTGGCTCAAGCTTCTCAGTCCACATTATCTGAGGCAGGTAATACTCCCACCAGGCAAATAGCACCTTAACAGCCACCGCATACTCATAACTACCTGGCGCCGCGGCGCTGAAGGCGTTATCTAGGTTTGTTAGGTTAATGTAGCCGAAGGTTGAGTTGACACAAGTCACAATGGTTGTGTTCGGAATGTGGAGCGTCATAAGTGAGATAGGTGTGCATGTGCCATTTGGCCACTGGAATGGGTAAGCTAGCGATAGGTTAATGTACACGTACGTCCATGGGTAGTGCCAAGTTGCAAAACCTGAATAGTAACTTTCAACACCAGGTCCAAACCACTCAGCAGCCTCGTATTCACCATTAGGTATTATTAAGCCTGAGTACGTAGCCACATCCTCAGCTAAAATCTTAGCTGGTATCCCGAACGCCGTAAGTTCAGCGGCGGCCTCTGATGCCCCTACTACCTGGGTTGTAAACCCTGCAGGTCCCATTATCGTCATGGTTATTGGGGTACCGCTTGGTGTGTACCATTGCCCATTCTTCTTATAGAAGCCTGCGCTCTCAAGTATCTGAGCAGCCTTAGTCCAATTAACCGTGTAATTGATTATTATGCTTCTAACGA
>JAPWUH010000142.1 GCA_028275645.1 Caldivirga sp. | reverse complement strand
GGCATCCAAGGCGGCGTCTACGCATGTTGAGTGGCCCCGGCTCCTAGCCTCATTCACATCACTGGGTAGGTATGATGAATCGTGGATCAGTATAGTTGATCCCTTAGCCAGATCCACTAGGCTGCTGCTCGGTGCAGTGTCACCAGTATACGCCACGGAGAGTGACCTGTCCCCGATATCATCCATTATCATTGACGGTTCAATAACCCTACCATCAGGCAGCCTCACGGTTTCACCCATCTGTATCCTCCTCCAGTAGGCCACAGGCACCCCAAGTTCCCTAGCCTTAACAGGGTTAAACCTACCCACCGGTCTCCTTAAGGTAACAAGGTATGAGTTATTCTGGACCGTATGCCTAGTGGTCACGTACCTAAGCTCAACGTTATCGGCGGCGTCAATTAAAGTAACCTTGTCAGTGGGCTTAAGTTCAATTAAGTTAACCTTGAATGAAGAGTTAACGGATGCGGGGACTAGGTCACTGATGCCCACGGGGCCTATTATGGTTAATGGAGTAACCCTACTGAGCATAAGCATGGTTGCGAGTAATCCGGGTAACCCATTAACGTGGTCGGCGTGCAGGTGGGTTACCATTACGTGCGTTAACCTGAGTGCGCTGACTCCAATAGCCTCCAGTCTCCTAGTGACCCCCTCACTTGGGTCTATGAGTATCCTATACCTATCAACCTCAATGAGTACACTAACCAACTCCCTGCAGGTCCTAGGTATCGCTCCACCAGACCCGAGTATAGTTACCTTAAGCACGTTCAGCCCTAAATTAACCCAGTTATCTACTTTTACCGCTTCTCAGCAGGTAACGGCAATAAACCGCCTATACTAACGATCCCCCGCCTCCTCACCACGGGGCTTATTACCCATCGTTGGGGATTTCAACCAACCGTGGATCTCGGAAACCCAGGGTAATCAATTTAGGCTAAGAATTACAATAAGTCCCCGCTCATCAATGCAATTATAAAATAAGCAGTCTCACATATTCATTAAATACCCGTAATCTAAATGGGCGGTTACCTTTGATTTTTGGGCCTTTAGCAGTTGTAGATTTCGCTTATCCTGTTCCCATCCTCATCGTAAACATCAACAACGGAGCACTCCCTCTCCCTCCTCGTGCTAGCCCCCTTATTGCCGCGCAGTGGCGTGGTGGGTGTTATTATTGGTATTGGTATTGAGCGTAACTTGCTTAGGGCTCCTCTACCCTGAATTACAAGCCAGGTTAGCAGCGCCACACCTAGGTTGTAGAGAACTATGCCGTACCCAATGTACTTATCCCCAACCACACCTTGACCGTAAACCTCAACTAGTATAGCCGTGTGGTTAACCATAACCATGTACGTGTAGTAGGTTAAAACCACGAAGGCGCCTATGGCGTAGATTAGGAGTATCCACGTGTTGGCTTTGCTCCTGGCACTTTTAATGAAAAGTATGGTTGAGGTTAATGATAACGCATCGAAGGATAGTAATGACGCTAATATTAAAGCGTCGAGCACTATATTTAAGGTGGCGGTTCCGTAAAGCCATAGGTGTATCAGCATGTAGTCTATCGTGTAGGCTATTGCAAGTACCGTTAATATGCCACCCCAATACAGTATATCCACTATTATTCCTGGTATTAAGCCCCCTTGATTCTGGCTCACGATATCCTATACTTTCAACCACTTTTTAAGTATTACGCTAATAATATTTAAATATATCGATCATAAGAGAATGATTTATAAAGAGTTGAATGATAAATGGGCTAGGGCTTAATGGTAGGTGTTGGTTTAAACTTTTAACAACTTGATTAATGTAAAGGCCTAGGCGTTAACCCTTAGCCAGTTTAATGAGGTCAACGTTACCCTCCCTCAGCCTTGAAATAACGCCATTCCTCTCTAGGTTAGCCAGAGCCTTACCTAAGTATGATACAGGCACCTTGAGTATCTCATCACCATACCACTCACTTAACTTCTCAGTCAATTCCAGTAAACTCCAGTTAACCTTACCGCTGGCCTTATACTCCTCAACCATTATCCTAGTTATGAAGTTGGATAGGTCCTCTGTGAGGTTCCATGGGTACATGAACCAGGCCCACTCCTTAACCTCGTATGCGTAGTAGTCGGGCTTAAACTTGGCCACGGTGGATATCCACTGGAGTGCGCCGGTCCTCACATCAGCCTTAGGCCACCTGGACAGCACATGGTCCCTAGCCAACAGTACGCTGTCGCCCGTATCAACGATGTCATCCACAATTAGAACCCTCTTACCGTTAAGGTCCATTTGGGCCACGGGGTACTTTATGTAGGCCTTCTCGGCAATCTGGGCACTACTGGGCCAGTGAACCACCTGCAGGCTAACGAGGTCATTAATCCCCATGTGGTCGCAGAGGAGCCTAGCCGGTACATACCCCCCTCTAGCTATGGCGACGACTATGTCAGGCATCCACTTACTCTCCGTTATTTTACCAGCCAGCGTTGAGACCCAAGTCACTATGTCATCCCAGGTAACAAGTTTAACCGGAACCTTAACCACAATTAATTTTAAAGAAATACCCTAGATTTATAAGCATTTCATCATAACCCGCCTCTGCGCGCCGGGCTCTAATTGAGCCGTGGCTCATCGATCGGCGTTATTCATGGCTACTCACCCTTCAGTATTAGTTTAAGTAGGGCCATCCTCAAGGGTACCCCCAACGCGGACTGCTTAAAGTACCTTGCGTACCTGGTTGAGTCCAGCCTATGGTCAACCTCATCAACCCTGGGTAGTGGGTGAAGTATTATTAAGGTGTCCTTGGCGCCGGCGAGCGCCTCTGGGGTAACCCTGAAACTCCCCCTAACCCTCTCATACTCAACGGGGTCTGGGAACCTCTCCCTCTGAATCCTAACCACGTAGAGTACGTCTAACTCACTCAGTACCTCGCTCAGGTTTGAATGCATGCTGTAACTCATGCCCCTGCTATTCATGAAGTCTATCAACTCCCTCCTCGGCCTAAGCAGTTCAGGTGATATTAAGCGTAGCTTAACGTTGAAGTTGCTGAGCAGCTGTATCAACGATACAACCACCCTGGCGTACCTCAAGTCACCCAGCACCCCTATGGTTAATCCGTCAATCCTCTCGAACTCCCTCCAAATCGTGTAGGCGTCCAGCATGGCCTGTGTTGGGTGGTTCTGGGTACCGTCACCCGCGTTGATGACGGGCACCGTGGCTATCTCAGCAGCGTACTTGGCGGCCCCCTCAAGGCTATGCCTAATCACTATCACGTCTGAGTAGGAGTCGAGCATCCTGATGGTGTCCCCCAGGCTCTCACCCTTAGCCATGGATGAAGCCTCCACCGAGCCGAATCCAATCACATGCCCACCAAGCCTTATCATAGCCGTCTCGAAGCTTAGCCTAGTTCTTGTGCTTGGTTCGAAG
>JAPWUH010000141.1 GCA_028275645.1 Caldivirga sp. | reverse complement strand
AAATTTCTCCTTAACCTAACTATGTTTCTCCCCTTAACCTTAACAACCTCAACGAGCCCCTTCTCCTCAAGCCTACGCACTATCCTCCAGGCCCTAACCTTACTCAACTTGAGGTCCCTCATAACCTGGTACTGGTAAACCTCACCACCGGACTTAATTATGTACTCTAAAACCTCCCTCTCCTGCCTTGGCAGCAACTTAAGCACATCGAGTCCTTTACCTGTAGGCTGTAGGGATGCGTTTAAAGTGCTTGAACCGCCTATGCCGCTGTTTTGCCTAAGTAGTGTGAGTGGTAACGCCATTAGTACTAGGCCGATTATCAGCAGTGTTAGTGGGAGGATTAACGGGTGGTAGAACATTGAACCGCACATCATACCCATACAGTGGTGGTAACCCATGTAACTGACCATTGGTAATGCAATAACCAGCGTAACTAGGGCCACAGCCAACACAACCGCTCCAACAATAACCATAGCTACGCCTAGTGGACTTAACCCACTGCCCACTTAACCTTAATCATTAATTACCTATAAAAACATTTAGCCTGATCCCACTGGGTAAAATCCTCTAGTAAACCTAGTAAACTCTTATAAAAACGGCGGCGCCAACCCCTCATGCCCATAGTTAGCTTCAATGGGAAGAGCCCTAGGTTAGGTAGGGGTGTGTTCATAGCCTCTACGGCATATGTTATCGGCGATGTTGATGTTGGTGATGAGGTTAGCCTATGGCCATACGCCGTGGTTAGGGGTGATGAGGACCACATTTCAATAGGTAGATTCAGTAACCTCCAGGATCATGCAGTGGTGCACACGGATAGGGGTATTGAGACTGTTATAGGTGAGGGGGTTACGGTGGGGCATGGGGCAATCATCCACGGGGCTAGGGTGGGCAACTACGTGCTTATTGGGATGGGGGCAATACTCCTCAATAACTCGGAGGTCGGCGACTACTCAATAATCGGAGCCGGCGCAGTGGTTACAGAGGGCACCAGGATACCACCCAGGAGCATTGCAGTTGGGGTACCGGCCAGGGTGATTAGGAGCGTGACCGATGATGATGTTAAGAAGATTATCGAGAATTACAAGGCCTACCTGGAGCTGGCTAAGGCATACGGCAACGGCTCACTGTAGGCCAAATAACTACCCATTAAACGGCAAAGAATCAGGAACTGATCAGGGTTGGGGGCTGCCAGTTAGCAGTGACCTTATGTACCTCTCATAGGCCTTAATGTTCTTGAGCGAGTCAACGTAAAGCACCGTGCACCCACCCTCACACTTAATGTACTTGACGACGTCCCTATACCTATCCTCAACGATGATTAACGCATTACCAGCCTTTAGGCTAACCCTCCTAGGCCTCAGGTTAACCCTGGTTGTTTGGGAGAATGGGTAAACATCACTGAGCTCAATGGGGACTAGGCCATAGGCACTGTGATACAGGAATACCCTGACACCCAGCCTAATGAGCTCACCAGCCACCTGAGTCCTTATGAAGGGTTCCCCGTAGTCACCGATGATTACCAGTGCGTTGTTTAAATCACCCATACCCTCAATAAGCCTACGCAGCCTGAAGTTAGCCCACTGAGCCTCAGGTCTCGCTAAGTCTGCCTCGTCGAGGATGTTTAACTGGACTGCATTAACCTTAAGCCCACTGGCCAGTTTAGACACCAACTTACTGAAGAGTGGACTCCTGCTTAACGCAACATAAGCCCTGTAGAGGGATGGGTGTTGCCTAGCCTTCTGCGCCACGTAACCCCACAGGTCGTGCTCCCTGATCCTCTGCTTAATCTCGGCTAACTCCCTCGACAGGACCCATAGGTTATGCTGGGCTATTAACCGAACCCTCTCCTCCTTACCCATCTCCATAAGCTCACCTGCACTTTTACCACAGCCATCAAGGATGTAGTCCCTGTCCAACTCACCCAGCCTAACTGTCCTGCTGCTTAAGATAACCCTGTCGTCATTGGCGTAGAGCATGTATGAGGCTGAGTCGAATAGGTCTATGCCGAGGGCAACGGCTAGGGGCATTATTAACGGGTGCCCAACGCCAAATAGGTGGATGGGCTTACCAGCGGGTACGGTGGACTTGACCGTGAGTATCATCTTAACTATGTTGGTGAAGTTGTAGGACTGGAGCAGCGTTGTTGGGCTGCCTATGGCGTATATGTCGAAGGGTAGTTCCGAAATGGCCTTAGCGGAGTAGGTGAGTAAATCCCCGTACACCCCGCCTTGGGTTGGCCCAACTATGAGCATCCTGTGCTCCGGGTCCAGCTCCCTGAGCATCAGTATTGCCCTCCTAGCCCTCCTAACCGTTTCATTAACCTCAACCTCAACCAGATCCCTTGGCCTTGGGTAACCCGTGGGTATGTCCAGGATCACCCCTATGTCGCTGCCTATCTCAACCTGGTACCTGAGTATTTCATCCGGGTTTACGTCGATGTAGCCGTATTGGAGTATTTGATAAGCCCCGGAGTCGGTCATTAGTGGGCCGTCCCAGCCCAGCAGTTCATGGATCCCCAGGTCCCTGGCTGAATCACCGTAGGTGCCCTTGATTATGTATGCGTTTGCTATGACTTGGCCGAACCCCAAATCCCTAATCCTGCTCAGCTCAACATACTGCTTACTTGGGTTTATCACAGGGAATAATGCAGGAGTCTCCACTACCCCATGCCTCGTGTACAATTTGCCTATCCTGGCTACCTCATCCTTCTCCACTATCTCAAACATTACCTCCTCCTTGACTGGACGTACTCATCGTAAATTTCCTTAACCCTCCTTGCCATTAACCCAGTCCCCTTAACACCCTCCTCGGTCACGGTCACGTTCTCCCCCACGATTATTGTGTTAGTCTCGTCAATGTACTTAACCATGCCTGGGAAGTACTTCTCAAGTATCTTAGCCAATTCCCTCAGGTCGATGTACTCCTCAATCAATGCAACATCCCTTATAGCCTCAGACCTAATGAGCACCTTAGGGTACCTCTCATTCTTACTACTGACGACGTTAACCAGCACCATGTTTAACCCCTGGTCTATACCCACCAACTGCCCCCTGTATGATGAACCATCCATGAGGTTGACGAGCACCATCCTCCCAAGCATCCCCATGACCTCCGCGTTAAATCGCCTAGCACCCTCACCAAAGGCCATACTATTAGTTCTATACAGTGGCCTTTTTAAACTCTAATAGCCTAAACCAGGCGATGTACGAGTATAAGGGCACCTACAGGGTCACGGGGCTAGAGTATGAGCCTAATAACGTGGTTAAACTTAGGCTTGAGGGTGAAGACGGCTTACTGACGATTGAACTACCAGCCGTGGTGAACAGGTTCAAGGAGGGGGATTCCGTGTTGGTCTCCCTATCAAGTACTAAGGATGAGAACTACAGGGAGAATTGGAACGTGTACATGTGGGGTGTGGTTTA
>JAPWUH010000139.1 GCA_028275645.1 Caldivirga sp. | reverse complement strand
AGGCCATTGTGTGGGGTAGGTCTGGTGGGCTTGGCATACACAGGTATCCGATTAGGTGGACCGGTGACCCTGATTCAACACCCAGGGGGATGGCTGCATCGCTTAGGGGTGTCTTATCAATGGCCACCTCCGGCATAATGTATGCCAGCGTTGATATAGGCGGCTACAGCGGCACACCGACACCTGAGCTTTACGTTAGGTGGGCTCAAATGGGTTTACTACTATCTCACAGTAGGTTCCATGGAACCACGGAGAGGGAGCCGTGGAGCTACGGTGACGAGGCTTATAGGATAGTCTCAGGCTTCATTAGGCTCAGGTACTCGTTAATACCCTACATCTACTCACAGGTCATTAAGGGCTTGAGGACTGGGATGCCGCTGGTTAGGCCGCTTGTCATGGATTACCCCGATGATGAATCAGTCAGGGACATTGATGATGAGTACATGTTCGGCGAAGCCATGTTAGTGGCCCCATTGTTCACGGGGGATGAGAGGACTGTTTACCTACCTGAGGGTGTGTGGTACGATTACTGGAGTGGCGAGGCTGTCAAGGGTCCAACAACTGTTAGGGTTAAGGCACCCCTAAACAGGATACCCATCTACGTTAAGGATGGTTCGGCAATACCCTACACCAGGGTTAAGGCGCTTTACCTAACCCCGGAGGTGCTCCGTGACCTTTCCGTTGAGGTATACGGTAACGTCGAAACCTTCTCAGCTGACTTCGGTAGGTACGGTAGGCTGGAGGGGGTTAAGGTGGATTACGGTAAGGTTCAGGTGGTGGGTGATTTCAAGGTGTCCTTCACCAAGGCTTCACGCCACGAGCCACCTTGATGGGCAGTTGGTTAACCAGTCTGCTTTTTAAAGGGCCGCCTAACCCTAACCTTGAGTCATTATGGCTAGCGAGGATTACGTCGCCAAGAAGATGGCTCAGTTAATTAGGCAGGGAGCAACCCTAACCCAGTACACTTGCCCAGTCTGTGGTACGCCCCTGCTTAGGCTTAGGAGTGGCAAGTACTACTGCGCCAAGTGCGATAGGGAGGTTGTGGTTGTTAGGAGTGATGAGGAGGAGAGGGAGGTGACCATTAGGTATGGCCTAATTAACGTTAGGGATGTGGTCTTCTCCAAGATAATGGAGTTATCCAAGGAGTTGGGTAGGGTCAACGACATAGATGATGTGAACAGGTACGCTGTAACGTTAACAAACCTACTCAACGCCCTAGGCATGATAAATAAGCTTATTGGTACGCAGGAGAAGTCAACTACAAGTCCCCAAACCTAATGGGGCTAGGCTTACGTTTAAATAACAAGCCCAATCCTGTTAAACCTAAATGAGCGCCATTGAGGCTGTTGAGCTTAGGAAGAGGTTCATAAGCTACGAGAGGGTTGGCTTGATTAAGAGGAGGAAGACTGTTGTGAACGCCTTGAACGGAGTCTCCCTGAATGTTAAGTGGGGTGAGGTCTATGGGTTGCTGGGGCCTAATGGTGCTGGTAAGACGACTACCGTTAAGATACTGTCCACACTCCTAATACCGGACTCCGGGTTCGCAAGGATTAACGGCCTCGACGTGGTTAAGGAGGCTAGGAGGGTTAGGGGTATTATTGGCCTTGTCCTTTACCCGGATAAGGGCTTCTACTCAAGGCTAAGTGGCTTCGAGAACTTAGTCTACTTCGGCAGACTCTATGGGTTAAGTAGGAGTAAGGCTGAGGAGAGGGCTAGGGAACTGCTTAAGTTGGTTAACCTAGACTGGGCCGCCAATAGGCCCTATGAGGAGTATAGCCTAGGCATGAGGGCTAGGTTATCCATAGCCAGGGCCCTCATACACGACCCACCCGTGATCTTCCTCGATGAACCAACCATAGGCCTAGACCCAGTCTCCTCAAGGGCCATTAGGGACCTCATTAAGGGGCTTAAGAAAGAGGGTAGGGCTATACTGCTGACGAGCCACAACCTCTGGGAGGTTGAGGAGGTTTGCGATAGGGTTGGTATAATAAGCTCAGGTAGGGTTCTCATGGAGGGTTCACCTAGGGATATTAAGGATAGGCTAGGTTTAAGGTACACCATTGAGGTTGAGGTTGAGGGGGACTCGAGGGGTAGGGTTATTAGGGTTGAGACCACCGACCCAGTCACGGAGCTTAAGAGGATTATGAGTGAGGTTGAGGGTAGTGGGCTTAGGATAGGTAGGATAAGGGTTAGTGAACCATCCCTAGAGGAGGCCTATGTAAGGGTGGTTTCAGGGTGAGGCCGAGGGATCAGTTAAGCCTACTCTGGGACATAATGCTCAACGAGTTCAGGATAATCGCCAGGGAGCCGGGTGGATTAGCCATACTGCTGCTAATGCCCTACCTGGTGGCTGGTGGGATGGCCTTCATGGCCTCCTTCTTCACCAGAATTAGCGGCATCGATTTCGTAAGGGAATTCATAGGCTTCGAGGTGGTGATGGTGTCCATGATAATGGTTCAAACGGGGGCTAGGTTCATAAGCGAGGAGAGGAGTGGGGGTAGGCTTGAACACCTTATAGCAACCCCAACGAGCATGTACATGATACTCTTCGCCACATCAATGGTTATGGTCATGGTTAACCTAAGCGCCTACCTAGTGGCCTCCCTACCTGTGGTGTACGGGGTGTTTGGCGTAATAGGCCTATTGAGGCTGATACCAACCCTTGTAATCATATTCATCGGGTTAATGCCCCTTTACGGCATTGGCCTAGCCCTAGCTGGCATTGTAGTTAGGCTTAGGGATGTTGATGCACTGATGAATGTCATAACGGCACTGCTTAGCGTACTCTCGGGGGCCACTTACCCAATATACATCCTACCCAAATGGGTTGACGTGGTGGTGGTGGCCTTACCCATGTATCAAATGTACCAAACGGCGCTGGGCATAGTCATGGGCAGCGGCATCACGGGCCTAATCTACGGCCTAGCCGCATCCACGGTGGCCTACCTAGCCCTAGGTGTGTTCACCTATGGTAGGGTTGAGAGGAGTATGCTTAAAGGTGGTGTTAAGTAGGATTGCCCTCGAGTTTCAGAGGGGGGTTAGGCTACTCTTCTCCAAGCCCGCCGAGAACGTAGCCTTCGTAATCTCTGCACCACTCTGGCTAGCCTTCTTCATACTGACGCTTAGGGGTTATGGCGTGGTTAGGCTTAGCCAAACTGACCTCCAATTACTCCTATGGGTGGCCTACGCCTTCACGCTGTACTCAACCTGGCTGTGGGGGTTTGGGCACGGCATAATGGATGAGAGTTACGACGGAGTCCTCGAGTATGTGCTAGCCGGTGGGGAGGGCTTGCTAACCCACTTCACGGGCTGGGGCCTGGCCTTAATAACGTATGAACTAATGGACCTAGCCGTAATAGCCGCCAGCTTCACCATATTGTTCAACACACCGGTGAGGTTAATTAACCCAATGCTCTTCGCAGTTTCAATACTCCTAGTAACACAGGAGTTA
>JAPWUH010000138.1 GCA_028275645.1 Caldivirga sp. | reverse complement strand
AGGATGGTTGGCCTCTTCGACATTGGCATAGTGGCCAAGGGCAGGTTAACCATAGGTTACACGGAGCTTGAGGCGGTTAAAGACAGTTTCCTTGCCCAGAGTGGAGTGAGGATTAGGGGGCATGAGTTTCACGTATCCTATGCCGAATACTCGAATGAAGGTTACGTGTTTAGGAACGTTAAGGGGAGGGGTATTGCTAATGGGTTTGACGGTGTCATGGTTAACAACACCCTGGCCTTATACACCCACACCTATCTACCCTCAATAAGGGGCATTAAGGATAGGTTAAGGGCTGAGCTTAAGAGGTGATTTCCTGCTAATGGTATAGCCAACACGCCACCTTACGTCCACCCTCAAGATTAATCATCGGCGGGTCCTCCCTGCGGCAAATATCCATGACATATGGGCACCTTGGGTGGAACCTGCAGCCATTGGGTGGGTTAATTAGGCTTGGCACTTCCCCAGGTATGAAGGATAGCTTCTTATCCTCCCTAAGCGTCGGGACACTTGCTATTAAGCCCTGTGTATATGGGTGCTTTGGATCCGTGTATACTAGGTCCGCTGAACCCAGTTCAGCCACCCTACCAGCGTAGAGGACGAGGACCTTATCAGCCAGTTCACTGGCTAGGGCTAGGTCGTGGGTTATGAATATGTAGGATAACTTGAACTCCCTCTTAAGCCTCTTAAGGAGGTTCATTATGTTGGCCTGGGTCATCACGTCCAGGGCTGAGGTCGGTTCATCGAGGATTATTAACTTCGGCCTTGCCTGAATGGCCATTGCTATTATTACCCTCTGCTTCATACCCCCTGACAGTTGATGCGGGTACCTGTTCAAAGTGTCCTTAGGTAACCCAACGCTCTCAAGGGCCTCCCCAGCTATCTTAATGGCGTCAACCTTAGGGACACCCCTAAGCACCAGGGGCTCTATCATCTGGTCCACAACCCTGAGGACTGGGTTAAGGGAGTTCATTGAGCCCTGCGGGACCATGGCCACCTTAACCCACCTGTAATTCCTCCTAAACTCCTCCTCACTAAGCTTAAGCACATCAACACCCTCGAAGATAATCTCCCCACTCGTTATCCTGGCGTTCTCCTCAAGAACCCTAACAATGGCCTTAGCTATCGTTGACTTACCACTACCTGTCTCCCCAACCACAGCTATGGTCTCATTCTCATCCAGGTCAAAGCTAACCCTATCAAGCGCCTTAACCACACCCCTCATGGTGATGTAGTTGACGCTTAGGTTTCTAACCTCAAGTAGCGGCACACCCATCACCTCCTCAACCTCGGGTTAACTATAGGTTCTATTGCCAGTGCTGTAACTATGAATGTAACCGCAACTAGGACTATGAGTAGGCCGGGTGGCACAACCCACCACCACATACCTGACTCAAGCGCGCCATACTGCTCCGCGTAGTAGAGTATGTTACCCCAGGTTGGGTAATTAGCGCCAGCTAGGTTGAGGAAGTTTAAACCGGCCAACGTTAATATGGCCCCAGGCACACCCACCACGATTAGGTATAATGCGTACGGTAGTATCTGGGGGAGTACATGGTTCCTTAGAATCCAGATGTTGCTGGCTCCCCCAGCCTTAGCCAGTTCTATGTAGGCCGCTGTCCTAATTTGCATAGTCATTGACCTGATGATCCTAGCCGCACCACCCCATGATAATATGGCTAAGTAGAGCATTGCCTGCCATATGTTAAGCCTAAGTAGGACGGATAAAACCACAAGTATAACGAAGGCTGGTATGAGTATGACAAAGTCCGTTAACCTCGTTAAAACCTCATCCACCACACCACCTATGAAACCGGCTGTCAAGCCCACGGCTATGGCTATTGCGGTTGATATTAAGGCAAAGACAACACCAACCTCAAGGCTTAAGGGGAAACCGGCTAGTAAACCTAGCCACAGGTCATGGCCAACGGCGTCGGTACCCATTAAACCGTAGACGTCGCCCTCAAGGACGAGGGAAATCAGCCTATTGCCAATACCCTTAGACGGATTATTAGACACTAAGGTTAAGTCAATTTCGTAAACACCCTTAAGGGGCTTCAATGAGCCTGATGAGACCGTTAAGAAAATGTATGGTGCTGCAGATAGGCCCTGGGGTATTATGAGCATGTAGCCGTACTTAGTTAGGTAGAACTGGGTAACTTGACCTTCAACCTGCTGTGTAGTACCAACTTCAGTATACATCGAACTTATGAGTAATGGGCCTATTGTGATAACCGAGCCATCAGGCCTGTGTATGTTTAAATATGCTGTAAACGTTGATGAACCAGACATGGGTTTAATGATAATGTATAGTTCCCTCCATGGCACGGAGTACTTGTTGTCTACGTTGAAGCTAAGCTTAACCGTATTACCCTGCGTTGAAACTTCCTTAGTAATGATAATTTGGGGGGCATATTTGTTACCCGATAGGTAGTTAACCCAGGCTGGGGGTGCATCCTTTGGGTAAATCTGCCAGTGAAGTGGGTTATTCCATAGGCTCCCAAAGTTGGGTGGTAATGTTACAGCTGCATAGATTGATGCGCCGATTAATATTGCGAATAAAGCTATGGAAACCTTACCTAGGGTTGAGGATACGTATATCTTCGTTATTTCACTCAGGGTCATCCCGGCTATCCTCAGTTCAGATACCTTAGCCATTCACATCACCCCTGGCTCTCCCTAATCCTGGGGTCTATGTAGTATATGAGTATCTCCAGTATGAACACCAGCACTATGTACAGTAGCGTGCTCATGTAGGTATCGGCGAGTATTACAGGCATGTCGGGTGTGGGCACACCCACAATAGCTATGTTAAGGACGTAACCCAAGCCCCACCATTGGAACACTGCCTCGGTTAATAGGAATCCACCAAATATTATAAAGGGTATGGTTATGAAGATGCTGGTTAATATGGCTGGCATTGCAGGCCTCATTATGTACCTACTCACAATTTGACCCTGGGGGAGGCCCTTAACCCTGGCGAAGGTTACGTAATCCTCCCTAATTATATTCAACACTACTGATCTGGCGAAGTAGGCCCACCCACCGATATTAACGATGAATACCGTTAACATTGGGAGGACCATGTGGTAGAGTAGGCTAGCAAGTATCTTAGGGGTTATAAGGGCCCTTGCAGTGTCGTAAAGCCACACGTTGTAGTACTGGGGGTCAACTATGCCACCGTAGGGGAAGACTATGGGTGAGTGGATTAGTCTCAGGTAAACGGCGAAGACAAGTATCATTAATATTCCAACCCACCACTGGGGTATGCCACTATCAACAGCACCATAGTAAGTTATGGCCCTATCGTATGTTGAACCATACTTTAAGGCGGCCCTCAACCCCAATTCAATCCCTATCAACGCACTTAGCAGTATGCCTAATGTGTCAAGGATTATTGTCCCAGGTAATGCCGACATTATTATGGAGACAACTCTACCACTTGGTACACCATAAGAGTCAGGGTAGTATGAGAAGCCC
>JAPWUH010000137.1 GCA_028275645.1 Caldivirga sp. | reverse complement strand
TGCCCAGGGTTCTTGAGAACGCAATGAACTACATAAACCACGGCATCAACTGCGCACAGCAGTTAAGCCAAAGGAGTAGTAGGTGCCCTGGGGAGCGGCCTCAAGCAAAGGTTCAGGCTAGGGCTGGGGGTGAGGGGGCTGTTGAGCAGGGGGTGGTGGATCTTGACGCCCTGTTGCGTGAGCAGGCTTGTGTTGAGTTGGCTGCCGAGTGCCTTAGGTTGGCTTGGCAGCAGAGGGATAACATAGTGAGGGGCCTCCACATGCTAGGCAGGTTGGGCGTAATGGACGTTAAATTCACTGTTGGCGGTAAGTCCGTGCTCCTCGAGGAGCCTAACTACGGTGAACTACTTAACGGAGGCTTGATCGTGCTTGACCTTAGGTTGTTTAGGGAGCAGCCGACGGCAGCATCAATAATCGTCTACAGGGTTTTATCAAGGGTCTTCGAGGTTAGGGATGTTGAGTTGAGGGGTGGTGGTGAGCCAAGGCCAACATTCATACTCATCGACGAGGCCCACAACTACTTCCCGCAACCTGAACGTGGAGTGGAGGACTTCAACAAGGACGTTGTTGAGGCTATGATAAACAAGCTGACTAGGCTTGGTAGGGTTAGGAGGATTGGCGTGGTCTTCGCAACCCATACACCAGACGACCTAAACAACCTAATACTACAACTAACAAACACGAAGATCGCCCTTAGGAGCGAGGGGCATGTGCTTGAGAGGGTTGGTTTAAGGGAGTACTCCAGTGAGGTAACCTACGCACAGGACGGCGTGGCGGTGGTTAAGAGCTACGTCTTTAGGACGCATGCTGTAACGGCAAGGGCAATACCACCACAGACAATGCACAGGAGCCATAAGTAGGGTAACCTCAACCCTCAGTACTCCACCGCCTATTAGCCATAATCCTAGTTGTCCTCAGCATTACCTCAACCCTTCCCTTTACAGTGTCCCCACTCCTACCCCTCCTCACTGATGCTGCTATGTACTTGGATGCGTCATGCTCAATGATCTCAAAGGCCTTCACATCGTGCTCCTGAGCCCTCAACCCCACAGTGTCCATCAGTTTACAGTGGAGCCAGAAGTTCGCAATGAACTCATCGCCTCATCTTGCGTTACGTTGAGAGGGTAGCTCAAGCATCGCCAAGGCGACAAGCTCGTGAAGCGCCTTCACCAGGTAGGAAGCGAAGTTGCGGTGGATGTGAAACAGCCTGGTCGCCAACTTCCTTAAAAAAATTGTGCCTCGGCGATCCTACCTTCGAAGTAGAAGTAGTCCTCCTCGGTCTCAATGCCTTTGTAAAGCAAACGAGTGCCGTCGCTGACAAGGAGGTCTAGTGGCCATCAAAGGAACCGTGATCCTAAGGATTGTTAAGGTCTGCAAAACCCTCGAGGCCGGGTTAACTTAACACCGTGCAAGTCTATCGCACAAGTCCCATCATCTTCAACATTTCCATCACACCCAAGGCAATGAAAATGATCCCCATCGAAAGGTATACCTTCTTTTCCGACACCTCATTGGCGAACCTGGAAAAGAAGTAACCGGAAACCAAGGAGGTTAAACCGATCACGATCGCGTAGGCGTAATCCACCCTGCCAAAGTAAGCGTAACCAGCCACCCCACTGAGCGCGGAGAGCATCATGGCGAGCGTGGCCGTCCCAACAATACCCTGCGCGCTAAGGGGAAAGAGGAGGGCCGTTATCCCCGTGAAAATCGCACCACCGCTCGCGCCCAGCGTGCCAGTCAGTATGCCCACGGGTACGCTGATCACGAACGCAACCGGCACCGTCCACTTCCCAAGGTTTATCGTGTTTCCCCTCACGAGTGGTCTTGGGTTCCTGCTCCTTCTGAACATCTCGGCGGCGAGCACCAATACGAACACGACGAAACCCAATTCAAGAGGCCCTTGTGGCAAGCTTATCGCCAGGTGAGTCCCTATCTGGGCCCCTAGTAGTGCCCCAAGGCCCATGGAAATACCGTTTTTCACTGATGCGTTTCCATGCTTCAGGTAGACGTATATGACCACTGACGTGGTTATGACGTCGACCAGCAGGCTCGACCCGACTGAATCTTGAAAGGAGAGCCCGATTATGCTCAACACGGGCACGACCACAACCACTCCACTGCTACCAGTGATCCCCGTGAGGGCACCCACCGCAACCCCCGTTATTAAGAGGGCTACGATCATGTAGAGGGGGAGCATGGCGGTCGCTGGAAAGTGGGTCTCTGCGTTTTAATGATTTTGTCCTCAAAATTTCAAAAATGTGACTCCAGTTAACTACTTTCCCTGCCTAATTATTAGCCTCGTTGTTTGCATCATCTTCTTAACCCTAGCTCTGACTACGTCCTCGTCTCTTCCTCTTCTTAGTGAAGCTGCTATGTACTTTATGGCCTGCTCGGCTTTCCTAAGTATTATTGCGTCTATATACTTCTCGATTGGTTATGAGGATCATCATAATAACGTCATCATAAACAATGACACAAGGGCCATAGTAATAACCGTAAGCATAGAGTTTTAAAAGCCATGTAAGCGAATGTAAAGCTGAATGGACAGAGAAAATTGAAAGTTGAATTAATCAACAGTTGTATTGACTATATTAAGTTGCACTAGCAACCTGTGGCTGCATTGATAACAAAAGTGATGACTCACCATTGATATCACATCTAAGCTTTACGCCATAATGCTAAATAGTAAGCGAAGGTAAGTTGATTTCCTACCCTTTTAGGTAACCTCAATTACTGATGAAGAGTTATCCCATGAGTAAACTTTAAAAACCGGTTAAATTAAATATGCAGGTGGGGTGAGGAGGTGGGTTCATTGGGGTCGGCGTGACCTTGGGTTCATTACCATCAGCTTAGCCCTGATTCCCCATCCTCTCTCCCACTTCCTCACCCCACTAATCCTTTATTCATGACTTTTATATGCCTTACACTCGCATCATGGTAACACTTAACAATAATTCCTGGGCATTCTAGTTGCTAATTTCTGAGTTCAACTGAGGAGTCGTGTGGCTAACTTGGCGCCCTGTACCGGCTGTTATGGACTTAGCCGCGTTGTCAGCAGAGGGCTGGTCGTTGGCCACAGCACCCCTCTAGTCACCCCTTATTGATGGCGTCGCTCGCCCCTGAGGTAGTTAATGGCTAAACTTATAAACTTCCTGATTACCGCGTAGGCCCTGCCCTAACGTCAAGGTTACATCAGGCTATTGAAGGGGGCTAGCGTATTAACATCACCATTCTCTCTAGCTCCCCACGGCCCAACTACCGAATAGCATTAAGCCCAGGAACTCATCGTTAAACATGTCCCCAGGTCAATGTACGACTTGCCCAGTGATACTGTAATCTCAGTGAGGTTCACAGGCCTGAGCCCACTGGGGAAATATGCCTACCTCCAGGGTATTCTCTATGAAGCTTTCCCTCAGTTAGCCTCGGTTCAAGTAACCTCAGTAGCCATAGCTTCCACCATCCCATAACTCCATTGCACCGTACAAGCTAACTGGAA
>JAPWUH010000185.1 GCA_028275645.1 Caldivirga sp. | reverse complement strand
GGTTAGGATTGCTAGGTGGCCTTCTAATTGCTCTGTTAACTGTCATGTGCCGAGTGATGAGTATGTGGATTGGCAAGACGTCTTATGGGCTGGTTGGGTAGAGAGTGTGACGATTAGGCCAAACGATGTTAGGTACGTGAACATAATCATGATGCCACTCCAAGGTGGTAAGGCATGCATACATGCGCAGTGGCACTGCGCCAATCAGTGCGGGCCAATAATTGCGTGGGTCGCGAAGCGGGACGTCTTCATGCTTGGTTGCACGGCTAGGCTTCAGGATGGTTTAGTGCCTGGTGAATACAGGATTGATGCCCAGGTCACATGCAGGAATGGGCAGACAAGAGAATCCATGAAGTTGATAATATCCCAGGACTGGAATGCTACAGACATCACGACGGCTTAACAGTAGGCAAATGTTTGAAGGCTCAAAAATGCTGAGTGTAAGGGTGCTAAGGGGATTACCTTGCCTTAGCCTTACGTCTAGTTGCGTGGTACCCCCGTTAATGTTGTTACCGTGGGTACTAGGCCTATTATGTGTGGTGGTGTTGGTGGTAGGAGGTTGAGTGTTAAGTAGGCTACGCCGACTATGATAACCACCAGTAATGAGAGCACTATAAATGTAACGAACCTCATGGGGAAGTGCCTTAAAGACCTTAGCCGCTTTAATAATGCTGCTGTTGAATATAGTGTTACGCATACTGCTGATGCTAGTGTGAATTCCATGTATATTGATGTACCAATGCTTGGCTTACCCAACGTTAGCCAAATAATGAGTGACGTGATGTATGACGTGGCTAGGGCTAAGGCAAAGGAGTGAATCAAAAACAACCCACCCGCAGACTCACGGTCCACTATGCCTACCCAGCACCATATCAACACAAACACCAGGATTACTGCAAGGATTGCCGTCGGTAAACAGACACTAAGTGCAAAGTATCGAATAATGTTCACGTGCAGTATTAACGCCTCGTAGGCGTTGAATGGCGATGTCACGTAGATGATCAGCATTGCCGAGTTAACGATGGGCCTAAACGCAACAGCCGTCACATTACTCCAATATCCAATAATAGGCTTCAAGATGACTAGTGAAGCACAGTATAGGATAAGGTATATGAACAGTACGGCGAGTAGGGAGACGGCAAGAACACCCCAGTCACTCCCAATGCTCCTCCAGTTCAATTGCCTACCCCCATGCCAACCATACCACTTAATAATCCTCCTCCAAACCCCCTTAAGCATAAGCCTACTTAAGGCGCCCCTGCTTACCTTGCTTCATAGCTTCTCCTAATGTACCACCTTGAGAAGAGGCCTAACGCCGTAGCTACTGCCACCGTTACTATCAGTGCCTTACTTAGTCCGAATTTTTCGAGAAGCCCAAATACTGAGATCAGTACTGAAAGAATGCTGTATACAACCGTCAATGTAATCTGCGTCTTAAATTCGGCTTCTTCACGGTAAGTCTTGGTGTACTTACCTAGATTGACTGCCTCTGATGCAAGCTCGTTCATCTGTCTTAATGATTCGTAGCGCTCCTTACCATACTCCATAATGCCCTTATATGGGTTGGTTTTGAAGAATGTGACCTTGCTGTAGTAATCCAGCGCTTCCTTTAACACATTTTTCAGCAACATGTAGACTCTTAAGTCTGCAGCTTTACCCTTTCTCATCTCTGCTTCAATATCTTGAAGTCTTTCACGGTAGAAGGAAATACTGCTTTCAATCATCTTATTCCATAGCACGAGGAACTCCACGGGGGTTACAAGGACGAGTTCCCTCACTCTAAATGCAGTATCCCTGTCTAATGCCAATCCTAACCTTAACTCATCATCAATCTCCTTATTTAGCTTCAGCGAGCCCAGGAAGATTGATGCCCCTCTGGTCAAATACATGGCATATGATGCTGAGGGGGATAAGTTCCTTCCAAGATCCTTCTCAGCACCATTAGTCCTGCGTACTCTCCAGTTCATCCTCCTCAATAGGATCCCGGCAACCTCCTTCACATGATTCTTAACAACATCCTCAGCTGTTAGGCACTCATCCTCACCACTGCACCTAAACCCCCTAATACTAACAATAATATGCTGTGCTGGGAGCACTCTGATTGTTTCAGCTGATTCCTTCCTAATCTCGCCCAGCTTAGCTCCACGCCCCATTAGAGCTTTAATGTATGCATCGAAGAACTCCCCTAGTGTAACTGTCTCGTACCGGTTTCCAAGGGCATCTTTAATGTCGAGTACTTCAGTGTCTAAGTGCTCAAGGTTTACCAATTCATCAACAGTGAACCTGCCCTTTAGGTTTATCCATGCGGTTATGACTGCAACACTAGGACTCCAAAGCAAAGGGCTGCGCAGGTGTATTAGGAGGTAGGGTTCGATTCTAAACTTCACAATCTTCTGCTTCAAGTCCTTCTTGAATTTAGGGTAATGAACCTCAGCCTCAAGCTCAACGAGCTTAAACCTTGCATAGTGACCAAAATCTAAGTGGTCGGGGTCCAGTGCCTTCTCATCATTCGCAATGATCGCGTTAAACAATGCATGACGCCTATTAATCAACTCCTTAATCCTATCGCCATTCGCAAGCTTACTAAGAAGCTCCTCATTATTCATGAACCCCTTTAAGGCTACTTCACTGCCTATAAGCCCCAGCTCCCTCGCCGCTAGGTAGACGCCCACTGGTGTTGGTCCATGATTCTCAGGAGGGGCCTTGGCGGGCAACC
>JAPWUH010000136.1 GCA_028275645.1 Caldivirga sp. | reverse complement strand
CCTAGACCCAAAGTCCATGACCACCCTGCAGTAGGTGTCGATCAAAAGCCCATAGCCGGCGGTTGACCAGTAGAATGGGTAGGCCACGTAGGTCTTATCGTTGGGTAAACCGGCAGGGTCAACCACGTAGACTTCAAGCCTCTGCCCAACCCTATTAACCCTCCCAAACCACTCACCAACCCCATAAATCCCCTCACCCGGGTTTATTAGAATGGGCATGTGGAGGCCATCATCGAGCAGGTGGAAGTAGCCTCTACCGTAGTGCTGTGGGGTGGGTAGGTTGTTGGTGAAGACCACTGAACCATTCCTAGTGACGGTTAACCTAAGCGGTGATGTGTATACCGTGAGCATTACCCCTGGGGCCACCTCCAGCTTAACCTCACCCTCCTCAACAGGCCCCTTAGACTCCCTAAGCTCAATTCCAATTACAATAGGCTCCACTGGTAGTTGAAGAACCCTAAGCCCATAGGTTAACCCACTGATTAACACGTTTACGCTTAGCAAATGCCTCGACCTAGCCTTAAGCTTATCATCAACAGCCTTAAGGAGCCTGCAGTCCATAGTATTCACATGGGTATACTTATCCAGATTTTAAGCATAGCCTAGGGGATTATTAACCGTCTCTCCGGAGGCGGTGGTTTGTGTTCATTCACCTTCAGTGGTTTCGTGAACCACCGTCTCCTTCTCGGCGGTCTCCCTGGGGCCGCTCACCGCAGCAGCTCCTCAACGGTCGCCCGCGGCTCCCAGCCACTACGGATCTCGGGACCCCAGGGTAACCAGTAAAAATGCTAGGGTCAGGTTTATAAACTCAACTGGGATTGGTCATCAACAGAAATAAGTGTTACAATATGGTCAAGAAATCCAAAACAGCCCCACTAGCAACCCAGTTACGGGGTGTCTGTGCATTATTCTCAGGGGGTAAGGATTCAACGTATGCCGTGCACTGGGCATTGATGCACGGCTTCGACGTTAAGTGCCTAGTAACCCTAATACCGGCCAGGGAAGACTCGTGGATGTTCCATAGGCCCGCCGTTGAGTACACTAAGTTACAGGCCGAGGCCATGGGGCTTAGGCAAATCCTCGAGAAGACAAGTGGGGTTAGGGGTGTTGAGTTGGTTGACCTAAGGAGGGCCCTCAATAAGGCTATTGATGAGTGCGGCGTCTCCGGTGTTGTAACCGGAGCCCTGCTATCGGATTACCAGAGGATGAACATAAACATGGTTGCTGAGGAGCTTGGGTTAAGGGTCTACTCACCCCTGTGGCGTAAGGACCAGGCAAGGTACCTGCTTGAACTGTACGATGCAGGGCTAAGGTTTATGATAACATCCATAGATGCCTATGGCCTAGACCCTGGGTTAATGGGCAGGGTCCTTGGTAGAAATGACCTGGAGAGGGTTGTTAAACTGGCTTCTACGCATGGCTTTAACCCAGCCTTTGAGGGTGGTGAGGCCGAGACCTTCGTTGTTGACGCCCCACTCTTCAGGAGTAGGGTTGGGGTTAGGGGGAGGGTGGTTAGGCTTAGTGAATACTCTTGGAGGTTCATCATTGATGAGGCTTGGCTTGAACCCAAGCCCAATGAGGCTGCTGGTTAACTTTTTAAGCCCATGGATGTTGCGTTAGTTGTAATGCAGGAATACACATACCCGGATTCAATAATCATAACGGCTGGCCACGTGGACCATGGGAAGACCACCGTGGTTCAGGCGCTTAGCGGTGAGTGGGTGGCTAGGCATAGTGAGGAGGTTAAGAGGGCCATGACGATTAAGCTGGGCTACACCAACATTGACCTATACGAGTGCGGTGGGGATTACCCAATAATCCCCATCGGCCTAATTAAAGATGGCAAGTGCCCAGATGGGTCTGAGGCAAGGTTCATAAGGAGGGTGTCAATACTAGATGCACCCGGCCATGAGGTCCTCCTATCAACCATGATAAGTGGGATATCCTTCGTCGACGGCGCCATACTAGTCGTGGATGCGTCAACGCAGGTCCCCCAGCCCCAGACCGAGGAGCACTTCGTAGCCTTAACCATAATGGGCATTAAGGGCCTTGTAATAGCCCAGAATAAGATTGACCTGGTTAATAGGGATAAGGCCATTGAGAACTACATGCAGATAAGGAACTTCATCAAGGGTACCTGGGCCGAGGGTTCACCCATAATACCAATCTCGGCACTGCACAAGGTTAATATAGACGCCTTGGCCTCAACCATAAACAACATTATTAAACCAAAGGCCATAGACCTAGGCAAACCACCAATAATGTACGTCCTGAGGAGCTTCAACGTCAATAAGCCAGGCACCCCACCAAGCAAACTAGTGGGTGGCGTATTAGGTGGCACACTGCTCCAGGGTAGGATAAGGGTTGGCGACGAGATTGAGGTTAGGCCAGGCCTTAAACTGGGGGATAGGTACGTACCCATTAGGACTAAGGTGGTTAGCATAGCAATAGGCAATCAATCCGTGGAGGAGGCCAGGCCAGGGGGTTTGGTGGGGATAGGCACACTACTCGACCCAGCCCTAACCAAGGCAGACGCCCTAGTGGGCAGTGTGGTGGGGGAACCGGGTAAGCTATACCCAGTCTACGGCAGTATTGAGGCGGAGTACCACCCAATAAGCAGGAAGGGCGTGGACTCGACCATCAAGGTTGGGGAACCGGTAATGGTAATACTTGGCGCAGCCTCAGTAATGGGAGTTGTAAGGAGTCTGAGGGGTGGTGCAGTAACCATAGACCTGAGGAGGGGTGTGTGCGCCCAGGAGGGATCGAAGCTGGTGGTCATTAAGCAGGTGTCGGGTAGATGGAGGATAGTGGGCTGGGGAGTTCTAAAGGGCGGTAAAACACTCCTAGACTAGAACCAACTCCACAAACAACCAGGAATCCGTAATACATGACCCGAGTACGTACCGGTCCATATGTCCACACTCCTTTAAAAGTAATCAACTTCTCGGAGTCCTACTACATGTTTGACTTAACCTATTTCAGTTAATTTTTATCTTAAACGTTGATTCGGCATTAACATTATTAATACCAATGCCCTGGTACACTTCACTGAGCGTTACCACGGCAAAGACGATGGTAAGCCGCTCCATGCCGTTAGTTCCTGACAACCTTCACTTGGACTACCTATCCATGGACTTAGATAGTCCTTTTTCCGACATCATAAAGGGCGTATACGGCGTTCGTGGGGATGTGCATGGTGATGAGCCCAGGCGTAATATGCCATTAGCCAATTTAGGGATAATTATAAGCTACCGGTACCGTACAAATCGGCAGGACGGTGCAATCCATGAAGGTGGCTTCACGGGCTTAGTTTAGGGCAGTAGCGTTAAATTATGTTCATTAAACCGGCTTCCTCATGGGTAGGGAGTACCCTAGATACCCGTTGGTTGGGGTTGGCGCAGTGGTCATTAACGACGGCAAGGTTCTCCTGGTTAGGAGGGGTAATGAGCCTGGGAGGGGTAAGTTCAGCATACCTGGTGGTATGGTTGAGGCCGGTGAGGATCCTAAGGTGGCTGTGGTGAGGGAGCTTGAGGAGGAGACT
>JAPWUH010000135.1 GCA_028275645.1 Caldivirga sp. | reverse complement strand
GACCCCGCACTCTTTAGGTTACTTTATGATTCCTTCACGGTCTATAGGCCTAAGGCCAGTAGCCACATTAAGTTGCCTACACTTGAGCAGCTTAGGGCAATCTGGCGCCAGCTGCCGAGTGTTGAGACCAGGTTCTACTTCACGGTACTGGCTGAGTGTGGTTTACGCCCATCGGAGCCATTCCTAGCCAGCATTGATGACCTAGACCTTGAACACGGCATGATACGCATTGGTAAGGTTACTGAGACTAAGCGCTCCTTCGTAGCCTTCCTAAGGCCTGAGTTTGCTGATTGGGTTAAATCAGCTTACCTACCGGCCAGGGAGGCACTGGTTAAAGCCAAGCTTGATATCGTGAAGGCAGACTACCTAGGCGTCAATGCTAATGCTGAGGACTGGGCAAGGAGACTAATACCCTTCGACAGAGACAGGCTTAGGAGGGAGATTAAGGAGACTGCCAAGCAGGTGCTTGGTAGGGAGTTTGAACTGTATGAGTTGCGCAAATTCTTCGCAACCCACATGGTTTCACAGGGTGTCCCAGAGAGCATTGTCAACACCCTGCAAGGCAGGGCGCCACCAAGCGAATTCAGGATACTAGTTGAACACTACTGGTCGCCGAGGCATGAGGAACTCAGGCAGTGGTACCTTCGCTATGCACCCAGGGTTTGTTGCTGAATCTGGGTGGTTAAGTTGGTAAGCACCAATACCGAGAACCAGCCTTATTTATTCGTTTCAGCAGGATCAGGAGGCGGATCTGGATATATGTATCTAGATTGGATTATAGTAACTTATGGAGTACCTTATGTAATAAGTTTATCTTAAAAATTGTTAAAAAAATTAACTAGATGGATTAATATAATTATTAAAAGATGCTCCGAAAATATTAATATTTATACCGTATGGAATCATAGTTCCATTGGATTGTACTAATATATATCCTCCAGCAGCATCTCTAATATAATGCTGATATACCATTGTTTGGTATGCTACTGTTCCTGTTGTGTTTGTCCATTGGAATACTGGTGAGTTTCCTGGTAGTCCTGCTGCTATTGTTCCTGGTGTATTCATTGCTGCTACGAAGTTGGGTACCCATGCTTGGTATGTGTAGAATCCTGCAATGTTTGCAACACTTATCTTATCCGCATCTATCACGTAATACACTTGCCCGTTTATTGCTACCTGTTGAATTGGTACCTGGCCCTTGATCACGTAGAAGTCCTGTAGGGGTACATATGGTTGATTATTCACTGGGTCAGTTTGCCCAACGAATTGGCTATTCAACTGAATTATTTGGTTATGGTTTTGGATTATTGTGCCTGCGTATCGCCCATTCCATACTGCATTGGGTAGTGTTGTTCCGTTGGGTAGTATTAAATCACCTACAGGATCAGTTTGTCCCTTATAACTTATTGTACCGCTTGGTACAAATGCTTCATAGCCATTTGGTGAACCAACGTACTGCATCTGTGCCCTGTGTGTTGGTGGTAGTAGGGTTAGGGTGGCGGCAACAACGGCGGCAATGGCCACAATGCCGATGATTACGTACCTAACCGCAACCACAACACCACCCAAGAAAACCCACAACGACTAGCCTTTAAGCATTACGGCTCAACCAAACCCAACCACAGCCACCGGCAAGCACCCAACCCATGGGTTACTGCACGTAGATACAGCCAGGCAAGTTACCATTGCATCTTAACCATTTAAAATGCGTGAATCATGCATTTTTACCAATGCGTCTCATGGATTCTGAATTTCATTTACCTCACCATCACTTTGTATGTTTCATGAAACTTCCTCATTTTGCATTGGACTTAGGATCATTGGAACGCTATTTCAATTCCTCCATCACCTTTCAATTGGAACAACCATTCAATCCCACCATAAACACCATCGGAACAGGAATGAATCATGCAATGAACCCCGGAGCCCTGTTCCAATGACAACCATCCAAAATAAACCACAAAACCTAAAAAACCAAATAAAACCAGAGCAACCGGAAGATCTCAAAAGAGAATTGAAGGGGTGGGTCAGTGTATATTGTGGCAATATGCAATCCTAACCCTCCAAGAAGATCTCAAAGGAGAATTAAAGGGGTATAATCTTCCTTGGTTGGGTGAGGTTCTCAAAGGGGGATTGGGGGGTGTTGGTGTAGGATTCCTGGACCTGTTGAGGTTCTTGGTTTAGGGGGTTTCAAGGTGATTTGGCTGGGTTTTGTCTATGGTTTCGCTACCTTACCTACGTATCTTAAGTTTCACGTGGCTGTGTTTTTAGTGAATCCCTTTAAGGCACTGTGTGTCTGTCTTAGTGTGGTTGTGGTGTCGGGTTTGGTTGGGGGTGTTGTTCAAAGGTGTCTTGGTGAGTTGGGGCTTGGTTTGGGGAGTGGTGGTTGTGGCTTATTGGTTGGGGATTGTGGTAGTGTGGGTGGTTTGAGGGGTGTGCCTGGTGTGTATATTCTAGTTGATGGTGGTGTTGTGCTTTACGTTGGTGAGGCTGGTGATGTTGCTAGGAGGGTTGGTGGTGAGCATTGTAGGGCTAGGATTGGCGCCTCTGAGGGCGTCACTAGATTCTTAATGTACCTACTTGGTGAGGTTTGCATGCGGAGTGATGAATGGGTTAGGCTTAGTGTTGTTGATAGGGAGAGGTTCATAGTTAACAGAATCCTAAAACCAACAATAAACAAACTAACCATAATAACGGTAACATGCCCACAACTCAAAAACCCAAAAACCAGAAACAGGGAGAGGTTAAAGTTGGAGAAATGCCTAATAAACGAACTAAAACCAACACTCCAATACACACCACGTAAACCCTAAACCCTTAAAACACATCATTAAATAGGCTAAGGTGAGCTGGAAACCCTGAAACAATAACCCCAAGAGAACTAGGGAGGGGTGGTGAATACCACGCCTTACTTACGCAACTTAGTGTTTTCAATCCTCTTTGCATGCTCACAAACCAAACAACACTGAGCATCACTAAGAATCATTCTCAGTAGTGTAATAGATTTTATTAATGCCTCGATACTCATTAATGACACTAATTAAGTTATAAATTGCCTCCAATTAATGAGCAATAAGCTGAGAGGGTTAAGGTAATGTTTATTAATGCGTGAATAAGTTAAGTATTTATTCTAAACACCAGTTAGCATGCTGAGGGGGTGGTAAATCTTCAACCCCTCTAGAATCATCGTAAGCCTTGAACAGGAGTCAACAACACCCCCCAGCAGCACAGGCAACCCACAACCCACAAGACCCTACCCACTAATCTCAACAAGCTCCAAAGCAGGACCAGGATTCATGCATTTGGATTAGATATTAGAGTTATGCATACTTTTACCCGTTACCTCTTTCTCCATATCTTGTTCACCACCACCTTACTCCTCACTAATGAGATATCCTATTAGTTACCAAGCTTTAACTTAAAACACCATCGCCTAACCTATACCAATCATGCCATGATCTAAAGGTACCGGGAGGTCGTTGAATTTTGGGCTGTCAGAGTCGTGATAATATTTGTCAGTTTTACGTTCCTGTATAATGTGCTTAATTGACCAGTT
>JAPWUH010000134.1 GCA_028275645.1 Caldivirga sp. | reverse complement strand
ATTGCGTTGAATTGGTACTGGGCTGTGTATTTTTCCAGTGCGTATAATATTCTGCGTGCTAAGTCGCTGGAAAAATCATAGTTACTTATTCTCACCAGTAAATCATCGATACTTGCCAGCGCTAAGTACTCCGGGTTTCCACCAACATCAGTGGCAACTACAGGCGTCCCACAGGCAAGAGACTCTGGTATTACCAAAGGAGCCCCCTCAGAGTATGAAGGCGTAACAGCTATATCCGCTGCATTGTAAAGTAGTGGCAACAGTTTATCTTCTACGTACCCAAGCATCTTAACATTATCCGTAAGCCCTAGGCTCCTCACTAGTTCCTCTACATATTCCCTATAGGACTTAGGTCCCAACTTACCAACGATGAGTAGTGTGAAGTCATCTCCATAAGCCTTCTTAACTATGGCAACTGCCTTTACCAGAATATGCGTACCCTTTCGAGGACCAGGATTCACATGCAGAAGAACCTTACCCCCCAGTTTAATATTAAATAGTCTCTCAACTAGAGACCTTGCATCCTCCCTCTTGATAGGTCTGAATAATTCTTTATCTACGCCATTTAGCACCGAGTAAACCTTGCTGGGAGGAATCCCAGCATTTATGAGCTCTTTCCTGGTGTTTTTAGATACTGCCAATAGATATACATTGCCTAATCTGGTGATGTACCTGTAGAGCGCCATATCGAATCGATAAGTGGTGTAAATACTAGTGATATACCTAATTCTTTCTAAGCCAAACACCGGGTGATACCACATCCACCTGACCTCGTTGGCGTATGTACCGTGGTTCACGGAAACTATTGGAACCTCATGTACAGCCTTAGCTATAATCACTAGAGGGCCGTGAGTAAGTATTACATCGGGCTTTTCCTGCCTTACTATGTCTTTAATGGCTTCATTGTTATAGACGTAGAACTGTGTAGCATAGAAAGGATCTGGGAGGGTTGGTTTACGTAAAGCATAATACCTAGTGATATAATCCTTCAATTCACGTGGAAGTGAGATAGGGCTTGCAATGATTACCTCATGACCCATTTTAACAAATTCCTTAGTTAAGTTCAAAGCAACTATGCCAACTCCACCATGGAAGAAAGGAACTATATGCATTATTTTTAGAACCATCTTCACACTTTTTCCAATTTTGCTATTGCGGACTTTCTTTTAATTTGCTAGTTACTTTTCTGCAGTGCATATTATTTCAGCACCTAGTCCTAGAGGTGCCTTAATTAATTTGTTTAATATTCTTCCGATGATATTTAGAAAAGGAAATCCATGAGTAAAGCAATTTATATTGTTAAATCCGACTTTGATAAGATTTTTCCTTAATTGCTCGGGTGTTGTTAGACTGACATGTGTATCATCCCTTAATTCTATCCATTTGTCTTTGCGTATAATTGCGGAAAGAGATCTTGCATTAGGTGTAACTATTAATGTTGTTCCTTTACCTCTAAGAACTCTATAAACTTCTCTTAACATACGAAGTGGGTTCTCTAGATGTTCATAAAGTTCTATACTCACTATAACATCAACTTGATTGCTCCTTAATGGAATGTTACAGGCATCACCAACAATAAATTGAAGCATATAATCATTTCCATAAAGTTCTTTTGCTCTTCTTAACGCAGCATCAGAAATATCAATCGCAATTATAAAAGCGTGGGGGTTCATCGTCCTAATAACACGATATGAATGAGCAAGCCCGCAACCAAGATCTATAACAACTTTAGCTTTAGATATTTCATATGAAATGATTTTGAACCTATGCTCAAACCATTTGAGTATTTGTAAAGATCCTCTCCAATACTCCTCAGAATATGATGAACCATGACCATGCTCCTTAAAGTATTTTTCATTGAATTGCTCTTTAGACATCAATTAATAACTTATATAATATTTTTATTTTTAGTGCTATAACTTGCCAACTATATTTCTCTACTGCAGTTTCCCTGGCTTTTGCGGCTAGTTTATTTCTGAGGGTTTCATCATTAATCAGCGTAAGCATCTTCATTGCTAGGTCTTTCCAATCCCCCTTCTTGAACAATAGGCCACTTACGCCATCAGTTATTACATCGGGTATTCCACCTGCCGTGGAGCCTATTGGGGGTATTCCAGACGCCATTGCTTCAAGTAGCACCATCGGAAATGCCTCAGCTAGTGACGGAAGTACGAGGAAGTGTGCATTGGAGTATAGTACTCTTAATTCGTCTTTTACGGCGCTACCTGTGAAAATTACTCTACCTGGTATCCTCCTTTTAGCGTACTCAACAATTGCCCTGGCGTATGGTGAGACTTCTGATGCTGAGAAGGAGCCTGTAAGTGGCCCTACAATAGCCAGCTTCACGTGAACCGACTCCTGGGCAATGTGGCTAAAGGCCTTTAGCAATAGATGTATCCCCTTTTCAGGCGAGACCCTACCTACGAACAATATGTAGTCCCCCTCTTCCAGGCTAAACTTACTTAGGAGCTCACTGTTTCTTAACCCAGGTTTGAAGTAATCGACATCTACACCATTGGGGATGATCACCACCTTATCACCATTAACACCTGCCTTTTCAACTATTGCCCTATACATGGTCTTATTGAGCGCTACAACTGCATTTGAAGCCCTCATCGTGAAGCCCTCCACTAACCTAACAACCCTCTCGCCCAGGTGCACCTCATCCTCGGGCCATAGTGGATTATGGCATGTGTACACAAGCCTATGTGGCTGATTGCGGTTAATAGCCAGTGCAAACCCGGCCCATGCTGTATTAGCATGAACTACGTCGATCTCCTTATTCCTCAGGTATTTGCTCACTGCCCTGCCGAATTGGAGCTCCATTATGATATTCCTCTTGATATTCTGTGCCGAAGGTCTCACTGGAACCTTGACTATCTCCACTCCATCTACATCATTTACCTCAACCGAGTTGCTACCCCAATTGGCATCCATAGCAATAGCATCTACACCAAGTTTCCTAAGGTGCTTAGTCAATTGGTAAACATACTCCTCCACTGCTCCTCCCTTAATTGGCGGTATAGATACTAAGCCGGAGGATACTAATGCAACTCTCATGTTACCTAACCTCTATTAGCTTTTTATAAAGTGACTTCATGATTCTAGTCTCCAGCTTAATTTCACTAGCATTGCTTCTTGATAGGCTTTCCTCCCTTGCTATATGGAGCACCGGATTACCTGGAACATATATGGAGTCCAGGCCCTTAAGGATTAATTGCATCCCAAAGTACTGTTCATTGCCTGGGGCCCTCCTCAACAACTCATGCTCCGGGAACCATACATCACAGATGTAGCTTGCCTTAAAACTCATGTTAACGCCCCTGAAGGGCAGCGAGAAGCATTCTTTACCTGGGATAAATGGTCCATGGGCGATATTAAGGTCCTTAGTTAGGTAAACCCCCATCCTATACTTACTCAATAATGGATGTGGCCTTTCTAACCATGGCCTAATGGCCCATCGATATAGCTTGGTAATTGCCTTATCGTCTGGGGTTGGCATTACCCTCATGTCTTCTAGATTTAAGTGAATGTCCCTGCTTGATATTCCGGCTATATTTG
>JAPWUH010000133.1 GCA_028275645.1 Caldivirga sp. | reverse complement strand
GTTACATTGTAGGTTTTGCCGTTGTAAGTTACCAGGTAGTGACCCACCCATCCACCAGTATACGTTACGGTTGCTGGTTTTGGGAGGAGTACAACCCTTATACCGTTTCCCTGAATCTTCTCGGGGGAAGAAGCTGAAGCCGTTATAGTATACTCGTAGGATAACGTACCTGTACTGCGTATGGCCTATGGTTAACGTGGTGCCGTTTATGAAAGTGCCATTTAATATAAGCCCCCTAGTGAAATCATCCAGTACATCCACCAGGTTACTTTCATTCTCAGTAATGGCATTCGTGTAAAGCAACCTAGTCTCAACCAAGACCCTCCCAGCATAATCCACCGCAGTGGAGTTAACAGTAGTGAAGTTGCCAGTAACACACCTCAAGGACTGCCCATGGCTAAATACGAAATATAAACCAACAGAAATCACAAGCACTATAAGAACCAGGAAAAGACCCCTAAAACTCACCAACCTCACCGATTTCCCCCATCACCGTTTTACCCTGCTTAGGTTTAAATTCCTTATCTTAATCTAGATAACGTAGGCTATGAACTTAAACGAAAAGTGAATAGCTATTATGGAATTTTCCGTTAAACGTAATCTTAAATTTAAGGTAAAACCTAGATAACCACCCTAATTACGGATACTGCCTATGTTAATGGGCTTGCAGCCGATTATATGCAACAATAGAATATTGAAAATTATGTTTAGCTCTTACCTGTTTCCTGCCTTTGTATAGCTGCTTGTTTGATCAGTGTTTCGTATATTTTTCCTAGTAGGTCGTATAGTGTGTCGATTCTTTTGTTTGTTTCGTCGATCCTCCTGCTTAACGTGTCGTTTAATGCATTAATCCTATTGTTAACCTCATCAATTCTATTGCTCAGTGTTGTGTTAAGTGTTTCAATTCTATTGTTCATCGCGTCGTTTAGTGAATCAATCCTCTTATTAGTCTCCTCTATCCTCTTGCCTAACGTATCATTCATCACGTCAATCCTCTTGCTTATCTCATCAATCTTTTTAATTAATGAGTCATTAACCTCATTAATCCTACTATTCAGTGCCTCATAATTCTTACTCACCATTTCATAGAGGGTGTCAATCCTCTTATTTGTGTTGGCTATATCATTCCTAATCTCGCGGAATAAGCCTAGCATCAACACAACTAGGTCCTCGGTGGATAATTTCCTACCTTCACTAACCTTTCTCAGGACAGTGTCCAGTGCCTTCTCAATGACAGCACTTGTAACAGACTCAACCATTTAACCAAAAATAACACATGCATTTTTAAAAGGTTTGGTCACGAAATTCCACCCCTATCAATGTCACTATAATGAAGGGCACATAACCCTTCCTTTCAATATTCTTTCGTTAGTAACCTGGTTTTGTTGGTTCTTAATCTGTAGACGGTGAATACGTCGTGGAGAGTCCTGAATAGTGTTGGGTTCCTTAGTTCAACATGGTCTTTGGGAGTAACTTGAGGTGGTCGTTATGTGTCTTAGGACGTGCTCCATAATCGACCCCTGGCGGGCCCGGTGGGATTCGAACCCACGACCTACGGCTTAGGAGGCCGCCGCTCTAATCCAGGCTGAGCTACGGGCCCAGTTATACTCATTGGTGCGGGGTTTATGAATATTTTCCCATCATGTGGAGGCCGCAACCATGCACCCTTAACTTGGCTTAAAGATTGCCAAAAGACTGCCCCCAGGCCTATACGGTTCCCAGGGACTTGAGTAGGCCTCCACTAATCTCCAACCGGCTGCTGAGGCTAGTTCGGTTAACTCGCCTAGTGTGTATGGCCTTATTGATAGTTGTGCGTTGGCTATTGGCCTTAGTGTGTAGCCGTTGCTGCCCCTTGCATAGTAGGTCCATTGAACCCTGGCCCTGGCTGAGCCCCAGTCATACTCGTACCTCTGGATGATTAGGTAGCCGCCTAGTTCATTGATTATGCTCCTGCCGGCTACCTTAATGTAGTAGTGCTTATCCACGGTGTCTATGATTAGTGTTGAGTCTGGCTTGGCAAGCCCCCTGCTTTGCCTTAGTATTGACAGGTCCGTGTCGTAGTCGTAGTAGCCTATTATCGTGGTGTATATGAATAATATTGCATCGAATGGTGCGTACTGCCCAGCAACATTACTCAGTTCCCTTGCATCACCAATCACGAAGACTACCCTATCCCCAACACCCTCCTTGGCCGCCCTCCCCCTGGCCTGCTCTATGAATGATGGGGATATGTCAACGCCAACCACCTCGAAGCCCAGTTTAGCCAGCGGGATCGATAACCTACCCACACCACACCCAACGTCAAGCACCCTACCACCCCTAACCCCCCTACTGGCCAGGTAACTAGCCAGCTTGGCCGCCAGCTCCTCACCCTCCCTAACCATGGCCTTGTCGCTCAGTATCCTTGCGTATAGGTCAGCCCCCCTGATGAAGAAGTCAACTACCCAATCCACTGAATTAATGCCTTGTTGGGATAGTAATAAGCCCTTCCACTAATTAAACGGGGAATACGCCAGCCTGTAATTGGGAAATGTTTTAAAGGGGTTTCCCATCGGGTGCCTGTGCCTAGGATTGTTAGGATTAGGATTTGGGGGACTAGTAACGATGCGGTGGATGCCTTGGCCAGGGACATTGTTGGTATAGCTAAGAAGCTTGGCATCAAGGTTAGGGGGCCGATACCGCTACCCACTAGGCGGCTTGTGGTTACGGTTAGGAGGGCTCCCAGTGGGCAGGGTTACCACACGTATGACCACTGGGAGATGAGGATTCATAAGAGGATTGTTGACATGGATGCCGATGAGAGGGCGCTTAGGCAGTTGATGAGACTTAGGATACCTGAGGATGTTAAGGTTGAGATAGAGTTAATCGGCTGATTTTAAACAACACACCCCTTTAGCCAACCTAGGCTTCAAGCTCCTTCTCAGTGGCCCTCCTCTTAACGGCCCTGTCGAATACGATCCAATTCCTATACCACTCCTCATTAGCCTTCCTCAGCTCTGTGAGTATTGCCTTAGTGAGGTCCCTGGCCGTGACCTTATCCACGTTGGCAAATGTGCACTCAACCCTCCTGGCAATCTCCCTAGCCTTATCAATGGGTGCACCGGCCTTAAGTATGCTCACCACCACCTTCTCTATTATGAAGGGTTCCTCGGTTCCATCCCTCTTAACCACCACTGATACCATACATTAACCTCTAAAGCCTAATTAATAAATATTCCTACACATACCCGCATTAAATTCTACCATCACATTTACATATATTTAACTGGACCAGAAGGCCCTTGTCCTGACGTAATCCCTCTCAGCCTCCATTATGCGCATGAGCAACTCGTCATCGCTGTTGACGCCGTCCAGTATCCTCCTAACCGTGGCCGTGCCCACGCCGTAGGCTGAGAGGGCTATTATACCCCTGTAACCGTGGTCCATTATCACCCTGGCCCTCTCCCTAAGCTCACTCAGGTACTCCTCCTCGTCTGGGCTTAGCTGAAGCCCCCTCCTAACCCTCATCACCAGCTTGACGGCCCTATCCACATCCTCATCCCTGTACTTAAGCAGGGTGAGGGTCTTCATGCCGCACCTAG
>JAPWUH010000132.1 GCA_028275645.1 Caldivirga sp. | reverse complement strand
CGTAGGCCAGTATTATCGACCTACCCCTCCTGGCGAATATCCTCTTGAACTTCTCCACTAAGCCATCCTGCATACAAATTCCCTTTAAACCTAAACCCTTTTTAACCCTATTAGTCGTAAGAGTGTAATTTTTAGAACCATCTATATAGGGTAAGTAATTAATGCCAATTCTATGCTTCCTAATTATTTTAATCTTTACATGAATCAAATTGCAATATTCAAGGGACAAGCTACTTGAGCGGTTAGTAAGGTTTATAAAAGGTATAAGTAATGATGCAGTTGATGAGCCTTCGATAAACCAGGCGAGGTACAGGTTAGGTTGCTTCATTATCCTGGTTCGTGGGGTATATGATAGTGATTGGCGCTTTATCCTACGTTGGCTTAATGGGTGAGGGTTACTTAAAGTATCCGTGGGATTACATAGCGGCGATGGCGTTATCAATAATATTCTTCGCCATGTCCGTTATGCAGGGCTTTGAAACCAAGGAGATAGCTGAGGTTAAGGTTAAGGTTGTGCCCGTTGAGTAGAATTACGGCTTAACAGTGAAGTAAATTCTCTTCTTATTCCTACCCCTATTCTCAACCCTCTGCATCACTATCTCCCCCACCTCCCTCGTATTGGCAACGTGGGGGCCTCCGTCGGCCTGAATGTCGACGCCCGGTATCTCCACGATCCTCCACTTATCACCAGGTGGTGGTTCTCTTTCGGCTAGTTTAACTATGCCCGGTATCTTAAGCGCCTCCTCCCTAGGCATCCAGTAAACCTTAACCTCAATACCCCTTTTAACCACCTCATTGGCCTCAGCCACTATTTCACTGAAAATCCTCCTAAGCTCCTCACCACCTGCCGTTAAGTTGTAGTCATCCCTGGCGTAGTCGGGTTGAATATCGCCACCCGTCACTAGGGCATTGTACTTGGAGTAGGCTATGCCAGCCATTATGTGGGATGCCGTGTGCAGCCTCATCAACCTGTAGCGCCTATCCCAGTCTAGAATCACCTTAACCCTATCGCCGGGCTTAATCTGAGGGTTCCTATCCAATATGTGTATCACGTCGTCACTATCCCTCTTATGTATCGCGTCAACAATCCTATACTGCTCACCGTTAGCCACGATTAACCCTGAGTCATGGGCAACACCACCACTGGTTGGGTGTATTATAGTCCTATCCAATATTACTTGATTCCCATCAACAGCCACCACGGAGGCTTCAAGCTCCCTTAGGTAGCTGTCCTGCTGATAAACGTGAACCGTAGGCATATCCACCACCCAGGGCGCTGGTTATTATACTTCACCACATTAGGCTACTTAGCGTATGCATAAAACCTTGCGCGGCCAGGTGGCTTAGATGCGGGGTGGCATTGTTATCAGCCTGGGGAATGATGTAGCAGCTTTAACACTTACCTACATCACCTACGTGCTATCAGCCCTACACCTTAATCAGGCCGAGTACGCAATCCTAGCATCAATAGTGGCCACTCCGGTTATTCAGCGTTACCTAATTAGGGGTGGGTTATTCAGCTACCGCGGGATGACCAGGTCCTACACTGTGTCGATGCTTAACCTAGCCTTAACGTGGGTGGTGATAACAATGCTCATTGCCACTAGCCTCGGTACACAGTTACCTACGCTCATTGCTTCACCCTTCATAGCACTAGCCCTAGCAATGGGGCTAGCCATTAGGGTTAATTCAACTCAGGTAACGCCACTACTCCTTACATCGCCACTGGTAATTCTAATGGGTGTATCGCAACTGGCCATTGCACTGTACTCCCTAGCTCCATTTATAATGTCCATAGCGCTACTGGTAATGTTAAGGGGCAGGTACGGTGGGTATGTTAGGCTGAGCAAAGCCGCACCTGGGATAGCCTTAACTCAATATGCATTATACATGGAGTTTAAGCTACTTAACCCACGCTCACCAGCTCAACTTGAATCAGCAATCATATACTTACTATTGCTTATGGCATTCCTAGCGCTGTCAGGTAAATTAAGCACCATATGGAGGCGCTACGCCTTAGTAACCTTAGCCATGGTGGCGGCAGTGGCAATAATACTGAACCTAACCACCTTAGCATGCGCCAGCCTAATAATGATCATTAGGTTGCTACTCTCCTATTAACCAACATATACCTTCCGACTGGGGCGTTTCATTAAGTCTTATTTCAGTATCCTGGTGGGGAATCGCTATACTACAGTAAAGCCAACTGGGGTTGTTTTGGTTTTTGTGGTGTTTGTGGGGTTTGTTGCTGTTGGTGGTGGGTTTATTGATCCGTTTCCAACGCCTTTGCTGGTTACCCTGGGTTCCAAGACCCGTAGTGGCAAGAAACCCCAGCGACGGGTAAGGAGCCACTACGGTGAACAACCCCAGGAAAACCACCAAGAAAACAACAAAAACAACCCACCAGAGAGACGGCAGTAGTTCCCGGGTGTTAATTTTTGGCCGACGGTTAAGGAGACTATATTAACTGCGGGTTAGCTGAGCCCTATAGCCCTATGGCTATTATGTGTGATAGGTGTGGTGTTAGGGAGGCCCAGTACTTCAGGGTGTCTAGTGGTGAGAGACTTTGCCTGAACTGCCTATTCAGTCTGATTGAGGATACGGTTGCCAGGACTATAAGGAGGTATAGGTTGATAAGCAGTGGCGATAGGATTGGCATAGCCATTAGTGGTGGTAAGGATAGCCTTGTATTAACGTACCTATTAGGTAAGTTGAGGAAGCATGGTAGGATACCTAAGGATGTTGAGTTAATAGCCTTCAGTATTGATGAGGGTCAACCATACAGCTGCGTGAGGAGGTCAAACGCAGGTGACTTCGTAAGTAAACTAACCAGCGAGTTCAACATTAAGTATAGGCTGTTCACCTTCAAGGAGCTGTTTGGGGTCACTGCATTTGACGTTGCTCAGGGCCTGTGGGGCAAGGGCATTAACGTGCATATGTGCACTATATGTGGTGTTTTGAGGAGGAGGGCCATGAACATCATAGGCAGGGTGCTTAACCTAAGCAAGATAGCCACAGGCCATAATCTCGATGACGAGGCCCAGACCGTCGTACTGAACGTCATGGGTAATGATATTAAGAGGTTTGCCTGGTTCGGCGTAACCCCAAGTAATGATGTGGCTGAGGAGGAGTTCATACCTAGGATTAAGCCCCTTAGGTTCATTAGGGAGGAGGAGGTCGCAATCTACGCCTACTACCACGGCATACCGTTGATGACGATTGAATGCCCCTTCGTCTACAATAATCCACGCTTTGAGCTTAAATTCACCCTAGCCAGGTGGGAGAGGGATAACCCAAACGTCAAGTACTCCATCGTCTCCTTCGGCGACCAGCTCTCCAGGATAATTAATGACAAGTTTAGGGGGCAGGTGAAGCTGAATAAATGCACCTACTGCGGCTTCCCAACATCAGGCAGTGTCTGCAGGGTATGTGAACTACTTAACCAGGCTGGTCTACTGGACAAGTACCTAAGTCACATAAGGGCCGCTAACATTCATTAAATATAATTTAAAAACCTAGGTGTAATAGACTTCACGTGCCCATAGAGAGGGTTGTTGAGTATAAGATAACCGTGCCCAGGCATGCAGCCCTGGA
>JAPWUH010000131.1 GCA_028275645.1 Caldivirga sp. | reverse complement strand
GGATTGGGAGATAAGGTGGATGATGTGTTAGGTAAGGTTAAGGACATGGTGATTAAGTCCGAGCCCTACGAGTTTCTTGAGTACCTCAGGGATGGGTTATTTGTGCAGGAGGGTAGGAAGACTATTTACGTTACCCTGATTGATTATGAAAATATTAATAACAATGAATTCATTGCATGCAGAAATGTTACGTTCCCTGGGGAAGTAAAACCCAATAAACCGGATGTTGTTCTTTATATTAACGGTATCCCCATTCTAGTGATTGAGGCTAAGGATCCCTTCAGGCTTGGTGAGAGGGCTATCAGTGAGGGTTATAATCAATTGTTGAGGTATGAGAGGGAGTACCCAGACCTCTTTAAGTACGTGCAGATTGGTGTGGTTTACACTAGTGATGAGGGTTCCGTGTATATGCCCATGTCCAGTGTGTATAGGGGTAGGGATAGGTGGTATGGTAGGTGGCGTAACCTTAACGGTGAATATGACATACTTGACCTGCTTAATAGGTCTAGAATCCTCGATGTCCTGAGGTGGTTCATTTTCTATAAGGGGCAGAGGAGGGATGAGAAGGTCATCCCAAGGTATAATCAGTATTGGGCTACTGTTAAGGCTGTTGAGAGGGTTGTGAATTACCTGGAGAGGAGGGATGATAGGAATAGGGGGCTTATATGGCATTGGCAGGGTAGTGGTAAAACCTACATAATGTTCTACATTGCCTATCAATTCTTCAAGAGGTTTTACGACAAGGATCCCATCGTCTTCTTCATCGTCGATAGGAGGGAGCTTCAGAGGCAGCTTTATGATGAGTTCATTAAGGATATTCATGCGGAGTATTTCCAGGAGTACGTGAAGATTGTGGAGTCCATGGAGGATTTGAAGAGTATCCTGAGGGATATTAAGGAGAGGGAGGTGAGTGAACGCAGCGTTACTAGGGGGATTTACGTCTCTCTGGTGCAGAAGTTTAGGCCGGAGGAGTTTAATGATTTACAACCCATTCAGAAGAGGGAGATACTTGTACTACTTGATGAGGCCCATAGAAGCCTCTATGGGGTGCTTGGGGCAACACTCAATAGGCTACTCCCCAATGCCTTAAAGTTCGCATTCACGGGAACACCCGTTATGGGTTATGAGAGGAACACCTTCAACCTATTCGCCTATCCCGAGAGAAAGGAGTTTTACTTGGATAGGTACTTCATAATGGATTCGATAGGTGATGGTTACACGTTGCCGTTGAAGTACCAGGTTGTTCAGGAAATAGGGGACTTGAGGATTAACGTGTCCCCGGGTGAAATTAAGGGGTTGTTGGATTCCTGGCTTAGGCATGCTAGTGACGTGGGGAGCCTAGATGACTTGGTTGATGAGGCTGCTGTAACTGAGGAGGAGATTAAGCAGAGGCTTAACAGGATTAAGGTTTTCCTGGAGAATGAGAATAGGCTCAAGCGGATAGCCGAGTATATCGCTGAAAGAATTGAGGAGGATACCGAGGGCTTTAGGTTTAAGGCTATCATCGTCACTGCGAGCCGCCTAGCCTGCGTTAGGATGAAGAGGGCCCTTGATGAAGCCCTCGTTGGAAGGTTTGGTGAGGAGGCTAGGAGGTGGAGTGAGGTCTTAATGACGTACACGAATAATGACCCTGAGGAGATACGTAACTATATGAATGAATTACTTGATAGGTGGAGGGGGCCTGAGGGTGTTAGGGATTGGGATGAGGTTAATAGGCGTATTCAGGAGGGTTTCAAGGATAGTGAGTATCCACGCATATTAATCGTGACGGATATGTTAATAACAGGCTTCGACTTCCCAAGGCTTAAGGTGATGTACCTAGATAAGCCACTCTATGAGCATAGACTCCTGCAGGCAATTGCGAGGGTTAATAGACCGTATAGGCATGGTGATGTTGAGAAGCAGTTTGGCCTAATCGTCGACTTCGTTGGATTAATGGATAATGTTAAGGAGGCTTTGGCTAAGTATGAGTTGATTGATGAGGAGACGTATAGGGATCTTTTCGAAAGGAGCATTACTAGGTTAAACACCGCATATAGGGAGTTGGCTAGGATCATTGAGAATATAAAGCAAAGGCTCCTGAACGGCGTGAGGATCGGTGTACATGAGGTTAAGTTGAATATTGATGAATTGGTGAAACAGGCTAGGCAAGGCCACGGTATTTATGGGGAATTGGGGCATGCTGCCTTAGTGCTGGCTCAGGGTTACGCCAATTATGACCCCGAAGCCTTGGAGTTGATGAATGATATTAAGAAGGCTCAATACCTATATCAAGCGTTGGGTGCATTTGAGGAGAAGTTGAGGTTCCACGATGACTTGGTTATACTGCTTAAGCTCTATAATGGGGTCATGCATTATGTGAGGGGTGTTAGGTTACCTGAGGGTTTCTGGAGGGACCTGCTTAAGCTTGTTCATGAAAAGACAGCAATACCTAACATAGGGTTAACAGGTGAATTAACAATAGGCCTCAATACCCTGGAGGATGTTTTAAACAGGGTGAGGGGGCTTCAGGGTAGTTTACAAGACCCAGAGGCCATGTATGTGGCAGCTGAGGCGTTATTAACCATTAGGGGATTCCTAGGTCTTGAACCAACCAACCCCGTCTATGAGGTTATTTATGAGAGGTTGAGGAGGCTTGAGGAGGAGTGGCGTACCAGCAGGGTACTTAGCAGGGAGATGATTAACGAGCTTATTAAATTAGTGAATGAGGTTATGTCGTATAGGAGGGAGAGGGAGGCATTAGGCTTACCGGAGAGGCTCATGTATGATATTAAGAGGTTCATGTCAAGCAGATTCCAAGTAAGTGTTGCGAAGCTTGATAATACTGAGCATGCTATTCAAGAGGTCATTAGAAAGTATAGTTCAGAGGTAAGTGCATCATCATTTTATGAGAGCGATAGAAGGAATCTACGGACAGCCCTATTGAAGGACCTCCTCAAGGTTCTTAAGGGAGTTAATATAGGGGATGTTAAACAAGTGGCATATAACCTTGCAAGTTACATAGAGGGTGAGGTTCTACGTGAACTACAGAGACGTCATTGAGAGGGTTCTCTCGGAGTATAGGCTCATGCTTGGGATTAGGGATGATGTTAAGGTTAAGGTAAGGAGGTATAAGACGAAGGCAGCATCAAGCAACATTAAGACGAGGACAATATACATAAATGAGGACCTATTGGACCTCAGCGAGGACATCATCAAATACCTGGTGCTTCACGAATTACTGCACATAAAGCTACAGAGTAAGTATCATGATGAAAGGTTCTATGTGATGCTGCACTTCTTCATACCACCCGAGGAGGTAGATACCATTAGGGAGGTGATTATGAAGAGGATGCTGCAGAACTACATGATGAAAAGATGAACCATTAGCGGGTTGAGGGAGACTTAGGCTTAATCCTGATGTAGAATTCAGGCTTGCCCCTACCCGTGGTGTTCCTGTAGTGTTGGAATATTCCACCACATTTGTTGCACTTATACCTCGTCACCTCATAGAATCTGAACCTCCAGGTCTTAATTGGTGTTAAGTCCTCTGAGCCGCAGTAAGGGCACTTAGGCATTAATGCGTAGTGCTGTTGCTGTTAATTTGAGTGTTTCGGTTACAATGAGCCCCACCTCCCCCTTAACCCCTTATCAT
>JAPWUH010000129.1 GCA_028275645.1 Caldivirga sp. | reverse complement strand
GGGCTTAGGGTTGGGTTAATAGAGACCGACACCATTAGGCCAGGGGCCTTCGACCAATTGAGGCAATTAGCTGAGAGGGTTAAGGCAATGTTTTACGGCGACCCAAGTCTAGGCGATGCCATAAGCATTGCAAGGGCCGGCTTGGAGAGGATGAGGAGTGGTAAGGCGGATCTGATCATAGTAGACACGGCTGGGAGGCATAGGAATGAGGAGGAGCTCCTCAGGGAGGTTAAGGGGATTTACGATGCCATTAAGCCCAACGAGGTAATGCTGGTCGTGGACGCAACCAACGGTAAGCAGGTTGGGGCCCAGGCGGAGGCATTCAGTAGGTACATACCCATCAACTCCATATTCGTGACTAAGCTGGACAGCACTGCCAAGGGTGGTGGGGCCTTGGTTTCAGCCGTTAGGACGGGGGCTAGGATTAAGTTCATTGGTAATGGGGAGGATTTAGAGGACATCGAGGTCTTTAACCCAAGGAGGTTTGTATCCAGGTTAATGGGGATGGGTGACATAGAGGCCCTACTGGATAGGGTTAAGGCCATTGAGGAGGAGGAAGAGGTCCTCGAGGACATTGAGTCCGGTAAGTTCACCTTGCTAACGTTGATGAAGCAGCTTGAGGCCATGGGTAAACTTGGGCCCCTCAGTAGGATCCTCCAAATGCTACCCATTGGGTTGATGCCGCAGTTGAGGAGCTTATCGGATGAGCAGTTGGCTGATGCACAGGATAGGATGAGGAGGTGGCTATCCATATTAAGGTCAATGACTAGGGAGGAGCTCCTAAATCCAAACATAATCAACGCCTCAAGGATTAGGAGGATAGCCAGGGGCTCAGGGACTACGCCAAGGGATGTTAGGGAGCTGTTAAGGTACTACAACGAGATGAGCAGGATGATGAGCAGCATTAGGAAGAGCCAACGCAGATTAGGCAACCTATTTAAGAGGCTTAACCTAAACCAGGGTCAGTAAGGGGTGAACCAATCACCCATCATTCCGGAAACCTTCTCATCACTAATCGGCACACAGCCACCACCTTAATAACCCTACCCAGCCACCACCCATAGGGTCACAATGACGCATCAATGTTTGATGCTAATGCAGTAAAGTTAATATTAGCTTAGGTCAACCTGAACCATGTGGTGATGCGGCGTGATAACAATAGATGGCTCAATGGGTGAGGGTGGTGGGCAGATACTGAGGACGGCGCTGGCCTTATCCATAATAACAGGTGAGCCCTTCAGGATGATTAACATAAGGGCTAAGAGGAGTAACCCAGGGCTGCAGCAACAACACCTAACAAGCGTCATGGCTGCTGCTAAGGTCAGTGGGGCTAGGGTTGACGGTGCCTATAGGGGTTCAACAAGCATAACCTTCGAACCCCACAGCGTCAAGTGCGGTGACTACACCATTGACATAGGGACCGCGGGCAGCATTAGCCTAGTCCTCCAGACGCTACTACCCGTATTGGTAATTGCCAATTGCAATAGGGTCACATTGGAGATAACGGGCGGCACTGACGTACCCAAGGCACCTCCAATAGACTACATGCGCCATGTCCTAGCCCACAACCTATCCTTAATGGGGCCCAGGGTTAACATTGAGGTCATGAGGAGGGGCCACTACCCAAGGGGTGGTGGTAGAGTTAAGGTGACTGTTGAACCCACAGCCAAGTTAAGGCCCATCAGGATAACTGAACTGGGCGAGTTAAGGGGTGTTTGGGGTATATCACACGCCGTTAGGCTACCAAGCCACGTTGCGGTTAGGCAAGCCAAGGCGGCTGAGGAGTACCTAGCTCAATTGGGTTTAAGCCCTAAAATAACCCTTGAGTATTACGAGCAGGGCAACGACCCACACCTGGGCCCAGGCTCAGGCATAACACTGTGGGCTGAGTCAACCAATGGACAGAGGATAGGTTCAGATGCACTGGGTGAGCGTGGTAAGCCAGCTGAGGCTGTGGGTAGGGAGGCTGCTGAGGGGTTGGCTGCTGTGATTAAGGCCGGTGCAGCCTTCGATGACCACATGGGGGATATGCTGGTCCCATTCCTAGCCCTAGCTAACGGTGAATCCCAGTACACGGTGGCCAACCTAACCTCCCACCTATCAACAAACATAGAAGTCGTCAAGATGTTCATAAAGACGGAGATAGAGGCCATTAAACATACAAGCAACGTCCTAATTAAGGTGAAGGGTATTGGGTTAAGCCTGAGGTAAACAGGATTTAAGCTTACCATACCGACTTAACACATCACCTCTTAGGTTTAGAGCAAGAGGGACTAAGCGAGATCTCTACCTAGGAGCCTTGACAAAAGGCTATTATTGAAAGTAAGGAGGGCCCTAAGGGTAAGCTTAAGCATCTTAACCTCTCCTTAAGGTTAAATCAACTACAGTCTTACAATTAACCAATTTCATTAGTGGCTGTTAGGGATCTATAAATCTTAGGTTGCATAGGAGACATACGGTGGACCTGAATTGTAATTAATCATGCGTGATGTATGCAGCATAAGAGTTATTAAGCATTCCAACCTATACTAACTAGCTAGTGATGATGCGTGGCAGCAACGGAACGGTGACGAACCTTGTCTCACGCTGAGTTAACGTAAATAACTGCTTATGCTTACCATGGATTTAACTAAGCCAACTGCAGAAATACTTAAAAGATGATGTGGTGAAATGTTAATATGGCCATTAGGGAGGGTGATGTAATCGTTGTAACGGCACCCTACATACCGGGCTACAGGGTGGTTAAGGTAATTGGCGTTGTGCTAGGCATCACAGTTAGGTCAAGGGGGCTTGGCGGCAGATTTCTGGCCGGACTCAGGTCACTGGTTGGTGGGGAGATTCGGGAGTTCACGGAGCTTGCTGAGCAGGCTAGGAGGCAGGCTATAGAGAGGATGATTAAGCACGCCAAGGAGCTTGGGGCAAACGCCGTGATAAGCTTCAGGCTTGATTCAAATGAAATAAGCGAGTACATGGACGAGATAATAGCATACGGCACAGCAGTCGTGGTGGAGCCTGAACAGGGAAGTAGCCGTGTGGTAGTGGAGTAAGGCTAAATTATGCCCAGCGTCATCAGCCTAGCCTCGGCGCTGGCTATTGCAGTTGTTTACTGGGTAGCCGCATCAATAGCGGCCTACGTGGCCTTTAATAGAGCATTGTGGAGGGGTAGTAGGGGTTGGGTCTTCATCGGCGTGGGCTACATGATACTAGCCATCATCATTCAATACGTGCTCCAGCAGATCCCAGGATTAGTAATATTGATTAGGGAGTTGCCGTTAATATTAAGTGTTAAGAGCATAACGGAGATTAATTCCCTGCTGCTTAGTTTACTAAGGCCCTACATACCATGGCTCATACTGTACTATGGCTTAATGGCCGGTATATGCCAGGAGATTGCAAGGTACTTCGCCGTTAAGGACAGGTAGCCAGCCTCAGCACTGTACATAGGCTACGGCTTCGCCCTCATCGACATTGCCGTGGGTGTGCTCAGCCTAGCTAGCATCTTAGCGGTAGCACGCATGGGTTTACCCATCGTACCCTTTAAAAATCAAATTCAGGCATTGTTGACCATCCAGTACGTTGGAATTGCCATTCAACCATTGGTCTCATTCCTATTTCACCCAGGTGCATCAATGTTTCTAAGAGCAATGCAGGCTAATGGGAGGGGTTTAAGGGGCTTAGCCACAACCACCATCGCCCATACATACGTGGATTCCTTCACCTTATACTTAAATTACATGTTC
>JAPWUH010000128.1 GCA_028275645.1 Caldivirga sp. | reverse complement strand
AAACAACACCAGAGTCCACCTGCCCTATGACCCCTGCAAGTAGCTTAGATTCAATTTCAGGTATTTGAAGTGCCTCGTAGTACTCCCTCAACTCCCTTGGTAACTCATCCCATGACCTAACCCTCTCCACGCTTGGCTTGGCGTAAAGAACGAGGGATTCAAGGTCAATGTTACCTTCGAGGGGAAGCCAATTGGGCCAGGGCTGCCTCTCAAACATTTCAAGAGCCCTTAACCTCAGTCTCCTCATCCAATCAGGCTCATTCCTAATCCTACTCAACTCCTCAACCACATCCCTACTAACCCTACCCCTTATGGTCACGCTCCACTCAATACGCTTAGCAGGACCAAGCATATTGGCGGCGTCCCCAGTCCTTAATATGTCGAGCTTAACGCCGCCCCCATTCATAATTCTCTGGAATTCATTTGAAATATAAACCCTACCTTACGCAATATTCAGTACGTGGGTTCCCGGTCACCACTCCCAACTTAACGATCCTCATCACCGGTAGCTTAGAAGTATGCCTTAACTTAATTAACCTTCACCCAAGGGTGGTGGCGTTAGGCATAGTCTCAAGCCCTCGGGGTGCGATGAACAGCGCTGATTGGTTTATAAATAGCCGGTGATTAAGGTTGCCATGGCTAGGTTGATCGTGCATACGGCTAAGGGCCCATACATACACAGGTTACCGTCAGGGGAGGTGGTTGCCATATGCATGTGCGGGTTAAGTGATAAGTACCCGTTCTGCAGTGGCAAGCATAAGCTGGTTCAGGATGAGGACGATGATAAAGTCTACATGTATGATGAATCCGGCTATAAGAGGCTGGGTGAGGCTAGCATCAACCTAACTGGGACACGGAGGGTTTGAGGGCGCTAGCTTAAGTAAGTCGTTAGAATCAAGCCACCTTAAGTTAAGTAAGCCTACAGTTACTGTAATGCTGGGGTGGGTTCGCTTAAATAGTGGCTGGCGTAACCCCTTGTAATGGTGCTTAACCTGGTTAACCTGACTGGTGACGTAGTTTACAGGTGCCCTAGGTGTGGCTTCACCACAGAGGCCAATACCTGGATGTTTAAGTGCCCTAGGTGTGGCTCACCGTTGAATGTGGAGTACGAGTTGAGGAAGCCGAGGGAGCTTAGTAGGCGTGAGTTGGCTAAGGTTCTACCAGTCAAGGAGTTGGTCAGCCTCGGCGAGGGACTCACGCCGATGGTTAATAGGCGCGGTACCTACTTCAAACTCGAGTACCTCAACCCAACGGGTTCGTTTAAGGATAGGGGATGGGCCTTGGCATTATCAGTGCTAAGCAACGACGTGACCGTGGTTGAGGACTCAAGCGGTAATGCAGGGCTCTCACTGGCGGCCTACTCAACGGTTAAGGGGGTTAGGGCAAGGATATACGTCCCAAGGGGGGCTTCTGAGACTAAGAAGAGGGTCATGAGGCTACTTGGGGCTAACGTGGTTGAAACCCCAAGCAGGGCTGATGCATCTGCACTAGCCATGAGCTACCAGGATGGGGTTTACGTCGGGCACTCATGGAACCCATTCTTCATCCACGGCGTTAAGCTGATAGCCTACGAGATAGCCCTCGAACTGGGTAAGGTTGATAATGTAGTGGCCCCACTGGGCAACGGCACACTACTACTGGGTCTCCACACAGGCTTCAGGGAATTGGTGGATATGAGGGTTATTAAGGAGGTGCCGAGGCTAATAGCGGTTGAGGCCTCGGGCTACGAGTGGGCCTATAGGGCGCTTCACAATACGCCACCAGGCCCACAGTCAACGCTACCGGAGGGCATCATGGTCCCCCAGCCGCCTAGGCTTGAGCAGATAGTGGATGCCATCAGGGATAGCGGTGGTGAAGTGGTTGTTGCGGGGGACTTGGATGTTGTGGATGGTTTGAGGGAGGGGTTGAGGCTTGGTTTCATCATTGAGCCGACAAGCGCCGTGGTGTTTAAGGCGTTGAGGGAGCTTAAGCCAAGCGGCAACACAGTGGTTGTACTGACGGGTTCAGGCCTTAAGGCGACTGGAGAGGTATACAACCTACTGGCCGGCTCCTAGGCCTGCATTAAGGATTGAAAGGCTGCCTCAACCATAGCTGCGTATTCACCTTTATAAGGGGCGGCGCCCTCCTCGGGTTATGGGTTACCTGAGGTGGCTTGGGCACGCCGCCTTTGAGATTGAGTTGATGGGTAGGAGGATACTGATAGACCCATGGATCTCAAACCCAAACTCACCGATCACCCTGGGTGAACTGGGTAACGTGGACTTCATCCTGGTCACCCACGACCACTCAGACCACCTGGGTGAGACTGTTCAAATAGCCAACAAGACCAACGCCACCGTTGTGGCTGTTTTTGAATTAGCGGTTCACCTAGCTGAGAGGGAGGGGGTTAAGAACACCATAGGGATGAACATTGGCGGGCCCGTTAAGTTAACCAACGAGATAGAGGTCTACATGACACCGGCAATGCATAGCTCAACCCACGGCTCCCCAGTGGGCTTCGTGATTAAGTCGCCTGAGGCCGTGATTTACCACGCAGGTGATACCGGGTTATTCAACGACATGGAGCTCATAGGCAGGTTGTACAGGCCAGACATAGCCCTACTGCCAATAGGGGGCTACTTCACCATGAGCCCCAGGGAGGCTGCATACGCAGTATCCCTAATCAACCCAAGGGTGGTGGTGCCCATGCACTACAACACATTCCCTCAGATTAAGCAGGACCCTGAGGAGTTCAGAAACCTGGTTGAGTCACTGGCACCCCACGTCAGAGTCTACGTGATGAAGCCTGGGGACACGTTAAACCTACCCATTAAGTAGGGTAAAACCGGGTTTTAAGCCTTTAAAAAGAAGCCATGACCTTAAATAACCCTCCTCTTCTCAAGTATTTTATCTATCACCGTTAGCGAGTAACCGTCAACCTCAATAGCCTGCTTTGCAGGTGGTAGTTCTAGGTAGTTGCTTATCCTGGATAGCATCCTCTCCTCGTAGGTTGGTACGTGCTCGTTCTGGTAGAATATGCCTATGTATATCCTGTCACCCCACTCACTGGCCTTCTCCATGGCCCTGAACTTCTTCTCATCAGCCTCCTTTGGGTCTTTTACCACTGGGTCCCATTTTTCATCCTCTAGTTTTCTTATCCTCTTCTCGTACCATTCCTTCGTGTTTATGTCGTTGTATGTTGGGCATGGTTGCAATACGTCTACTAGTGCCAGTCCCCTGTGCCTTATCGCTGCCTTTATCATCTCCTTTAGGTGCCTTGTGTCGTATGCATATGACCTGGCTACGAAGGTGTATCCGCTTGCCAATGCTAGGACTATTGGGTTTAATGCATCCTTAATGTTTGGCTTTGGTAGTGCCTTAGTCTTAACATTCCTAGGCAGTGTTGGTGATGCCTGACCCTTCGTTAAACCATAGACGCCATTGTTATGTAGGATTATGGCCATGTCTATGTTGTACCTACCAGCACTCACAAAATGACCAACACCAATGCCGAGTAGGTCACCATCACCACCATTAACAACAACCTCAAGACTAGGGTCAGCAAGCTTAATACCCATAGCATAGGGAATAGCCCTACCATGAAGAGTATGCACCCCCTCAACATTCAGGAAGTCAGGCATCCTACTTGAGCATCCAATACCCGAGACAACAACAACCCTCCTCGGATCAAGACCAAGCTCAGCAAAAGCCTGAGACTCAGCAGCCAAAATACCAAAATCACCACAACCAGGACACCAATCAACCCA
>JAPWUH010000127.1 GCA_028275645.1 Caldivirga sp. | reverse complement strand
TGTGAACTTCACCATGGTTCTCATGTTGCCTGCGGTTGCCTTGAAGAGGCTTATGAATTCTGGGTCAGCGCCACTTATGGTTATGTTCCCATCCCACAGGTACCTCCTCACCTCCCTGATGGTTTGCGTCAGCTGAACCATTAGGCTGCTTAACTCACCCTTGGTGTGCCTCCTCCAAAGGGAAACGTCGATAATAAACCGTGGATGCTCGGGCATTGCTGCGTTGCAGCTAACCTGGTCACTGCACTTGTGGTCTATTATGCAGTCCGCCTCATGGCCACCTACCCCGCTTAGGATTGGGAAGTCGCCAACCATTGCCACAATGTCCCCGATCCCACGCCTCCTGCACACCTTGAGCCTACCAAGCAGTACCTGCACTGCGACTTCATTAAATCCACCGTACCTGTTAAGTAGCCTACCGTTGATGTAGAGGCCGTTGCAAATCCCCCTCAACGCTGATGATAGTGAGAGCAGCGCCTGCATTTTTTCATCGGTTAACCGGGGCGTTGAAGCTTAATTACGTTGCTTTTAATGTTACCCCTATCAGCGTTTCTAAGTAGTGCCTCAAGGAGTTCGTTGTCCTGGGTAGCTAAGATAACCTGCCTAATTACCCCTTCCTCAACGGCCTTGGTTATGGTTGCCGAGAAGGTTTCCTTGGCATTAACATCAACGTACGGTATGGGTTCATCCATCAGTATGAACCCTACGTTATGCCTCATCAGCCTATACACGGCCAGTACGAAGGATTGGGCTAGGGTTAACCTTTGGCCGTCGCTAAGCCTAGAGATCGGTACATCCCTACCACCCCTAATGGCGTAGAGCACGTAGTCACTTCCCCCACCCCTCCTCTCCTTAAGCCTAACTGTAATGCCCTCCAGGTCACTGTAGGGGTAAAGCTGCTTAAACAAGTTTGCAACGTTGGACTGTATCACCTCCACAACCCTCCCCCTAACCTTCCCCTGAACCTCCCTAAGCCTACCCAGTATGCGCTGGAACCTGGCGTTAATATTCTCAAGCTCCTTAACCTCGCTGAGCAGCTTCTCAACGTCAACCTCCCCCTGGCTTATCCTCGATAGGACGGTGTCCAATTGCATGTACTCAGCCGTGGCCTCCTCAAGTCTTTTCCTAAGCTCATCCATCCTCCTCTCCATGTCCCTCATTGCCTCGTCCACGCTGACAGCCTCCTCAAGGTTCACGCCACTCCCCTTAAGTTCATTGAGTAGCCTATCCTCCTCAGCCCTAAGTAAGTCCCTCTCCTTAAGCTTCCTGTGGATTAAGTACCTCTTCTCGGTTTCCTCAAGCCTCTTACTGGCTAGTTCAACCACGCTCTTGTACTCCCTTATCCTCCTCTCCAGGTCCGCTATGGATCTTTCAACCCTCTGCAACTTGTCTAGGTACTGGCTTAACTGCACCTTATACTCCCCAGCCCTATTGGTTAACTCCTGGTACTGGAGGTACTGGTTATAGAGACTCTCCATCTCCGCGGCAACACCCTCGAGTTCACTAATGCGGTTCTTAACGTCAATGACCCTTAGCTCGCTTAGCTCCCTCTGCAGGCCACTGGCCCTCTCCTTAAGTTCACCTAGCTTATCCCTGGTCACCTTAAACCCGTACACTGGGCACGTTGCTTCACCGTGAAGTTCAATTTCCCTTATCAGGTAGTTAAGCACCTCGAGGGCTGATGCCTTAACCCTGGCCGTTGCCTCAAGTTCACTGTACCGTGCCCTCGCCGCCTCAAGGTCGGCCTTAACCTTGCCTAAGTCCCCATAACTCTTGGCGTACTCGGAGTACTGTTTAGCGGCCCTCTCGAGGTTGTTAAGTCTCTCGGTTATCGAGGCCAACTCACCCTTAACCTTTTCTATTAGCCTATTCAACTCCTCCCTACTCCTCCTCATCTCCTCAAGTTCCTCCTCAAGCTCCCTCACCTTGTCGTTAAGCGCATTGACGCTGTTGTAGCTTAACTCAAGTAGCTCATCTATCGTCGTTGCCCTCTCTAGCTTCTCGGCTAGGTCCTGTAGCATGGCTGTCTCAAGCCTTGGCATAAGCATGTGCCTAATGACCTCAAGGCTCCCTTTAATCAGGGTCTCCCCATAGTCCTCCTCCCTAACGCCCTTGAGCTCCTCCTCAAGTTGCCTAAGCCTCTCCCTAACGTAAAGGTACCTGGTGTACTGCTCCTCAACCTTCCTAATGGCCTCAAGGTACCTAGACCTCCTGTTAGCTAGCTCAACGTAGGCTGATGATATTGACTTGATCTGATCCCTAATATTCTCCACCTCGGCTGCTAACCCACTCCTCCTGTCCATGGCCGCCTTGATTGAGCCGTACCTACGCAGTAGATCCTCAACCTCCCTTATGCTGGCTAGCCTCTGCTTCCTGGCTTCGATGGCCTCATTAACCTGCTTAATGGGTAATACGTTGCCCAGTATTTCCAGGAATTCTAGGCCGAAGAGCCTATCTATGGCTATTGTCCTCCTTTTAATAGGCCCGTAAACCAACTCCTCAAGGGTCTTGTGGGTGACCAGTACGAACCTCTCAAAGTCGTCATTGTCGATGCCTAACAGGGCGACGATCTCTTCATCAGGCACACTGTTGCCGTTTAGGGTTAGGCTTTGGTGTGTTGATTCACCTCTGCGGGTTAGTCTCCTAGTTATCACGTTATCCCCCAGTTTAAGCGTTACAGTTGCCTCACTTCTCTCCTCATTTATCAAGTCACTTAACTTAGCCACCCTCTCCCTAGCCTCAAGCTGGTTGCCGTACAGCGCGAACTCAATGGCCTGTATTATGCTTGACTTGCCTGAGCCTATTGGACCGTGGATTATATTTATCCCATCGATGAAGTTGAAGGCTACCTTACTCTTGAAAATCCTAAACCCCTCTAACTCCAAGGAGGTGATTGTTAGGCGACTGCTCATACCTTAACCCCATACTTACCGAGCATTTTGCTTAACTCCTCCCTAACACCCCTAACCCCCCTCTCCCTATAAGCCTTATAAAGGCTAAGCACAAGGTCTGAATCCTCACCGAACTCACTCCTTATCAACTCGGCTACATCATCAGGCCTACTGCTCATCTAGCCCTTAGAATGTTAAAAGTGATTATTAAGGTTTCGCTTCAGGTCTAACCCAAGCCTTTTTAATCCCACGTGCTGGCAATTATCGCCTTAGACGATTATTGCCTACTGGGGAGCTTGCTTAAGTATCTTCGATGCTATGTCTGGGGCTAATTCCCTGATCTTGTCCCTGTACTTCTCGAGGAATTCCTCATCCTCTTTCTTATTCCTTAACTCATCGGGCAGTAGTATGGGTATTTCGTCCTTTATTGGGTACCACCTGCCGCATGTTGGGCAGTATAGTATGCCGTTAACCACCTCATGCTTTATACACTCACTGCATGGAGCTTCCTGGGCTGGGTTCTTCATGTCTTTGATGTTCATCTTCTTGAATGCGCAATACAGTTCGCAAAACGGTACCTTGCCCGTATACGTCCTCTCCGGGTACTGCTTCTCCTCAAATACCACTAGCGTTAGTGGGAATGTTTTATCGTACGGGCACGCTAAAATGTCCATTAGCCTATATTTCATCAATAGGCCTTGACACATGTACTTAAAAATATTACTCCAGAGCCCTAGCATCAAGTAGCTGAGCAATGAGCCTGGTGCAATGGACCTGCCTAGGCTTGCCTGCGTGTGATGTGTAGAATCATATTTATTTGTACTGTGGAAACTTTTTTAAGGGATTATTGACATCGGTGGTAGTAATAATGCGTAGTGATGATGCGCTTAACATGCTTCACC
>JAPWUH010000125.1 GCA_028275645.1 Caldivirga sp. | reverse complement strand
GGCTTGAGCGGCGCGGCCATTTGGTACTCTAGGGTGCCTATCAACTCCTCGTTCCTAATCCTACCGGCCAACGTGGCCACTGCCGATGAGAAGTAGCCCTGGAAGGCAATACCCACTGTTGCGAAGGCCGTATAGCTATAATTAGCTGCTATTGCAGCTGCCATTCTGCCTGCACCAAAGGTTAGGCCTATGAAGTAGTACAGGAAGACGGGGATGGTCCAGCTGATGAAGTTCAACGCCACCTGAGTCTTGTAACTAACCCAAACCTTAAACCCCCTAATTACGACGAAGGAGTATAGCCTAGCGGCTATGCCCATGGCCCACCACCCCTCTCCCTCCTATTCACCCTTTCCTCAATCCTCGCATTCCTCTCAGCCACCGCAACCTCCACGTCTAGGTCAACTATCTTAATGTTACCGTCCATCGAGGTCAGTTTTCTCATCAATTCGTCGAACTTATCAATCCTCGCGTGTATAACGTAGGTGCCGTTACCTAGATTAATAACCCTATAGCCATCTAGTGGTGGCAGTGAACCCTTAACAAGGACCTTAACTATCTTGAGGGCTGGTAGGGTATCTATGATGTTTCTATTTAGGTAAACTACCCTATCCGCCAATTCTATCTCCTGTGGGTCGTGGCTAGCCATTATTATTGTTTTACTGCCCTTCAACCTACTTATATGTTCAAGTATTATCCTCTTCCCATCCACGTCAATACCACTTGTCGGCTCATCTAGGAGCAGTATATCTGGGTCATGCATCATGGCCCTAGCCAACTCAAGCCTCCTCATCATGCCTGTACTGTAGGTTGCAACCCAGTCATTAGCCCTATCCGCAAGTCCAAAGACCTTAAGCAGCTCCATCCCCCTCCTCTTAGCTTCCCTTATAGATAAACCGTAGAGGGTGCCGAAGAAGACTAGGTTATCCAATGCACTAATCCTCCAGTAAACACCCCTATCCATCGGTGTCATGAAGCCCACGTGCCGCTTAGCCTCAGCCCTATGCGCCTCAATACCATGTATAAGCACCTTACCTGTATCCGGCAGTAGTACCCCAGCCGCCATCCTAAGCAGGGTGGTCTTCCCAGCGCCGTTAGGACCCACGAGAGCAATGACTTCACCATCATTGACCTTGAGGTTTATATTTTCAACCGCCGTTAACTTACCGAAGCGCTTAGTAACATTAATAAACTCTACCGCAACGGGCATACTAGCGATATCGGGTTATCCTAATAAATCTTTCTCTCGTCAACGATCCTATATATAATATATAGCTATATGGTGATTGGTGGTTAATATAGTTCAATTAGTAACTTTGAAAAATCTAAAAATATAATTAAAAAATGCTTAAAAGTCTAGATTAAATAACTTAATCTATGTCTAGTAAAGATAAACTTAGTGAAACAAGCACACGTAGTGAGATTGAGCAAACAGATAAGATGCTCAGGCGTGCGTTTCCCCTGATGATTTTTGTTGGTGGGGTTGGTTTTGTCGTGGTATTACCTGTATTAACCGTATTTCATAGGACCCAGTCGAGGGATGCGTCACAACCCCTCCCATTTACGGGTTCAGGCCTTGCCAAGCACCCACAACCATTTAAACCCACCACTAACCCTGCAATAGCCTTGAATTAACGGGATATAGCCTTCCTGGCGGTAGGCGCCATGATATATAGCGGGTGGTTATTAGCCTTAGCTGAGGCTTCATCATACACTGACCTAGCTGTCATAGTGCCGTGGCTGGTGATTAGCTTCCTAATAATACACTGGTCAACCTTCCACCACCTGTGGTTCGCCTTCGTACTAATATCTTTATGTACATCATGGTTAACAGGTATGGGGCAAATAGGACTGTGTGTAATTACCAGTGTAATACACTAGGCTATTCTCACTGCATCAACGTACTTCCTGATCTACCTACCCTCCGCACAGCTGATGGATTGACCTACATCAAACCCAGCCACGATGCCTAAACCCTGGCTGACAACGAAACAAGCCTTGCCCTTTAGGGTTGAGTCGCCCCACTATGTGGGTTCCATGGAGATGAGTTTACAAAACCCATCTCCGCTGGATCATTCAATAACCCCGCAATAGGCAGGGTAACCGCCAAGACCCCCAGGGTGGAAACCCCCACCCCTAAGGACGGGAAAGGGTCATTCACATGGTGTATCGGTTACATAACTGCAACAGTAATGCCAGGGCTCACATTAATGTCGACTGATGGGTAGTGGCTGTATTATACTCTCAGCGTTAGTATTATTATTCCTGAGAGCTTCAGCGTTTTTCAAGTCTCAATAATACCATTCCCATGGGACATGGTCGTAGCCGCACTGGTCGCCCTTGGCCTGTACATATATGGAACTTACAGTGGTATTTTAACTGAGGACTTAGTTGTCGTTTTAAGGGACATGGGTATTGAGGTTAATGAGCTTTAAGTGGTGGGTTATATTTTAAATATTTTTATTTTAAATTTTAAGTATTTCTTTGCATGATACTAAGTATTATTTTTCAGCCGGTAGTAGGCTTAATACTATTGACCTTATTTTCTCCATGCACGTTACGGAGTCCCTAATCATCATATCCACCACGAGTTCATTGACCGGGAGTTTCCCTGATAGGCATGAGTTCTCAGCGTAAAACCTAGCCAGTACGAATTCGTTGCTTAACTCAATTAGCCTATTTATAACTATCCACCCATCTTCTGTTGAATTAACCACGTGGTTGATACCGATTATTTTAGCAACCTCGGAGAGTAGCCTTAGGCAGATTTCATGAACTTTAATTGGGTTTGAGGCATTGGCCATCAATTCAGCCCTAAAGCCGTCTTTAACGTACTCTATGTTCATTTACTTTAAACCACCGTTATGTTCTCATCGATGAGTATGTTGTTTTCGTTAAACCCCTCCTCAAGCAGCAGTTTCTTAATCCTGTACCTATGGTCGCCCTGAATTTCTATCCTATTATCCTTAACAGTGCCCCCAGCGGCTAACTTACGCTTTAGGGTTTTGGCAATCTCCTCGAGGTTTATGCTCTTGGCATCACTACTATCAACCTCGATTACAGTTACGTAGTGGGCCCTCCTCTTCTCAACCCTTATCCTGATTAGGGCCTGCTCCTTGGCTATCGACTCCGTGACCTCATTGCCACCTCCGGTTATTGACGAGAGCAACTGGTCGATTGCATTGTCCTGGTCAGGCCTATTGTCCACCTCCCCCATGACCTACATTCACTAAATCTAGCATCCCCTATTTAAAGTTTCCCACAAAGACTATTAATATTCACCAGGAGTCTCGATGAGCTAATTCATGGTGGGGCCGCCGGGATTTGAACCCGGGATCACACGGGCATGCCCCACCCCACTGGGCAATGCAAACTGTACCCAGTGGCGGTGCCCGAGCCGTGCGTCCTAACCAGGCTAGACTACGGCCCCCAGGGTGATGCGTAGCCGACGCCTTTTTAAAATTGACCCATGCCTAGGGTAATGTGGCTTACCCATAGTCTGCTCCTGAATTCGTTGCTGCTTTCCCGCCATAATGCCTGGTGGCCTTCATCTTGAGGAATTGCGGTACACTTCATAGCTATCCACCAACTGCCCCACTCGCCTTTATCTACAAATTCATCTCCTGATGACCTCCTCATACACGGACTTCATGGCCCCTGATACCAGGTCTATGTTGTGATTTGATTTAAGTCTCTCAAGTTGCCTGGCTGCTGTTGAATCATGGCTTCTCCGGTTAAGGTTTCTTAGCGTATTCTCAACGAAGCACTGTATATCATTTAAATCACAGGTTATGCCGCCGTTTAACTTAACCAACTCGCCTATGCCCTCCCTATCTGAT
>JAPWUH010000124.1 GCA_028275645.1 Caldivirga sp. | reverse complement strand
AGGGTTAACCCATTATTCTCAATAACAGCCCTCAGTATGCTCATTTCCTGCTCATCCAGGCAGGGGACCACCCTAGCCCACAGCTCGGCCACGTTGTTTAACTCACTCCTGTAATCCTCAATAATCTTAGTGCCATTACTCATAGGTGTCTGATTAGTCAACCGGGCTTAAGTTTAATTCACATCAACTTTCACATCCTATGTGATATTTTAAGTATTTATAAATCATGGTTTAAAAGCATTCCCCTTGTAAAAAACACATGGGTGTTTACAATAGGTAAGGATTAATTAATAGACATGTTAAGTAGCATATGTCCCTCAAGTACCTAGAGGTTGGAGGCAAGAAAATAGAGCTAGATGAGGATGGGTTCCTAAAGGACCCAATGGCATGGAATGAGGAGGTGGCTAAGATACTTTGCAGAGAGGAGTGCCGTGACCCAGAAACCGGTGAGTTGGGTGTTATGAAGGAGGAGCATTGGAAGGTTGTTAAGTACCTTAGGCAGTACTGGGAGAGGTTCGGCATGTGCCCACCAATAAGGATGCTTGTTAAGGAGACAGGAATACCACTCCAAAGGATATATCAACTATTCCCAAACGGCCCAGCCAAGGGCGCATGCAGGGTCGCTGGTGCACCTAAACCAACTGGCTGTGTTTAAATAAGACGCTTAACATTAAATTAAGCTTAAAATGTGATTAAACAAACTATTGTATTTTAATGATTAAAAACATGCAAGTCGTTTAACCGCCTCAGAGCTCAGCCGCATTTAACTTAAAGCTTAAAGTGAACCGGTCCGGCCTCATTCACCTTTGCCCATGTTCTTCAGAATAGCCTTTAGACTTAACCATCAGCAGCGTAATAATCCGTACCGGTACTGCCTCTGATTGATTAAGAATAAAAAATTAATACCCCACCTTAGTGAGTATACGTGTCCTCAACGGTGCTGGGTATTGACATTAGGCCTGATGGTGGCTTCTCCTACGTAGTCATGGGTAGTGATGGGTCTATTATTGATGGTGGTAATGTAGATGCAGGCGAGTTGATTAGGGTTATTAAGAGGTTTAAGCCCTCCGTGCTGGCTGTTGATAATATTAGGGAATTGCTTGAGCTGGGTGGGCGTTTCCTGAAGAGGTTGGGTAAGTTACCCACCATCCCCCAGATAATCCAAGTGACCAGGCTGTCCGATGGGTCGGAGGTTAGGATGGAGGATTTGGTTAAGAGGTACCTAGGCGTCAATGTTAGTGTATTGACGCCTGAGCAGACGGCTAAGTACGCCGCCGAGTTGGCCTTGAGGAACGTCGGATCCATTGTTAAGCTCTTTGAGAACGAGACTAAGATAGTGGTTAAGGCGCTAATATCGACTAAGCAGGGTGGGCAGAGTAGGAGAAGGTTTGAGAGGAATATGGCGATTAGGATTAGGCACATTGTTAAGGATGTGACCGAGGCACTTAATAGGGCTAACCTGGACTACGACGTCTTCTACCATAAGGATAGTGAGGGGGTCAGGTCAGCTTTAATAATCGTCTATGCCGATAAGCAAACCGTAAGGAAGGTCATTAAGCCCATTAAGTCCATTGACGTTAAGGTGACGTTGGAGCAGGTGGTCAGCAGCAGCGTTAAGTTCATTCCACCAGGCTCAGGGCGTGTACTCGAGGTCTCACCTAAATCAAGAACCAGGTTGATAATCGGCGTTGACCCTGGCATAGTGACTGGGCTAGCCATAATGAACCTAGACGGTAAGGTGCTTGCACTGTTCAGCGGCAGGAATATGAGTAGGAGGAGGGTGCTGAGCCTAGTTTACGATTACGGTACCCCAGTGGTTGTTGCAACCGACGTTTCAAAACCATCGGACTACGTTAAGAAGCTGGCCGCCATGGTCGGTGCAGTCCTGTACCACCCTGATAAGGACCTTCAAATAACGGAGAAGGCCAGTATAGCGCTTAAACTATCTGAGAGGGATAACGTGAAGGTTAAGACACCCCACGAGAGGGATGCCTTAGCGGCAGCGTATAAGGCGTACATGAGTTACCTGGACAAGTTCAACAGGGTGAATGAACTACTCGGTGAATTACCAATACAGGTGAATGCTGATGAGGTTAAGGAATTGGTCATAAGGGGCCTGCCCATAAGGGAGGCGTTATCGAAGGTACTTGGTAGGGGTGTTAACCAGGAGTGTAAGCCCGAGGTCATTATTAGGGGCCAGCAGGAGTGCAGGTGTGATGATAAGGTTAAGGAGCTTAAGGATTATGTTAGGCTGCTGGAGGAGAAGGTTAACAGGCTTGAAATAGAGAACGCCAAGCTCAGGGATGAGGTTAATAGGCTCTACACGCTCAAGTACACACCACCCGACCAATCGCTAGTGTCTAAGATAAAGCTACTTGAGGATAGGGTCGAACTTGAGGTTAAGAGGAATAGGGAGCTTAAGGAGACCCTAACCAACGTTAAGGCTATGGTTGCCAATGCACTCAATGGCAAAGGCTTAGCCTTCGCTGTTAGGGTTAGTAATGGTGAGGAGTTGGCTAAGGCTCTTAGTAGGGGATTCCTACCCATTGTTAGGTTTCAGGAAATATCAACATTAATTGATCTAAGTAAGGGCTGGGCCGGCATAGTGGTAACCATTGATGATGTCGGTGCGAGGGCCATTAGGCAATTATTCAAGTTAGGCATCACAGTTGTTCCACTGTCCAAGGTACTGGCCTTAGATGTAAGCGATGACGTTAAGATAGTTAACATTGAGAGGATTAATGAATTCGTCAATGAGTTGAGGAATACCCTAAGTGAGGTGGATTACGAGCTACTTGAGGACTTGGTGAATGAGTATAGGCTGAGTAGAAAGGGCCGTTAAGGCCCTGGGGCGGTTTTAATGCGTGAACCACTAGAAGGGTGTTATCTCACCCCTAACGAACATGCTTGTTAGCCTTGTTACCCTACTTATCTCCTCGTCGGTTATCGCCTCAGCCTCCCTCCTAACCTCACCTGTTAACTCCCCTCCCTCATCCATCACCACTTCAACGTTGGCTATCAGTGGATTATCTATGGGCTTACCGATTTGGCTGAGCAGATAGACGTAAACCTCCCTAATCCCCTTAACCTCCTCGTATATGCGCCTGGCTATCATATTGGCAAGCACGTAGTATATTTTACCTATGTGGGAGACTGGGTTCTTACCAGCCGTGGCCTCCATGGACATGGGTCTCATTGGTGTTATCAACCCATTAGCCCTCTTACCCCTACCAGTCATCCCATCATCACCATGCTCCGCCGAGGTCCCAGTGTAGGTTAGGTAGTATATGCCGTGCTCTGGGTTATCGGCTGTGTTTAAGTGGACCTTGATTTCATAGTCGCTGGCTATCTTAACCGCGTTGTCGTATATTGCATTAACCACATCCTCCTTAACGCTCATGTAATGGTCCTTGTCTTTAATTAACCTTGAAACCAACGCAGAGGCAACGGTGAGTGTTATGGTTTTACCCTGCCTAAGCCCCATGACCTTAACATCCTCCCCAACCTCAGGGTACTTGGACTTAAACTCCCTTGAGTTAAGCAGCCTCTCAGTCTCGTAAACAAGCCTCTCGGTTACCGTTAATGGGGCGAAGCCAACTCCAATAGACGTGTCGTTGGCCAATGGAACCCCACCACTGGTAACCCCAAGTTCATAAACCCCCACCAGGTCTGCTGAACCCTGCCCAACCCTATAATCGACTACGACGTGGTGGTCTGGGTCAAGGAACCTGAAGTTCTCCGTTATGAACCTCCTAGCCGCGGAAAGTATTATACTACCCACGGGTACCTTAACAACCCCCGTGCTTGACTTAACCTCCGTGGTTACCCTACCCGACACTATTATCCT
>JAPWUH010000123.1 GCA_028275645.1 Caldivirga sp. | reverse complement strand
ACGCATGTTGAAGGCTGTCTTACCGATCCTGGCCACCTCAGTCCCAATACCCCCAGTCCCGAGGACGAGTAGGTTCTTACCCGTTAATTGCCTTGGTGAGTATGCTGGGTCATTTAGGTACCTGCCCCTATCCATCAACCTCGAGTGAACCCCCTTAGCAAGGGTTAGTATCAGAGACCAGGCGTGTTCAGCTACGGGCAGTGAGTAGGCCCCAGCATTGCTAAATATCCTAACGTTACTGGGTATTTGGGTGTACGGTAGGTGGTCAACGCCCGCCGAGAATGTTTGAATAACCTCAAGGTTCGGCATAGCCCTAATCCACTTAGTCAGGTTGAACTCACCTCCGCACCAGCATAGGAGTACGTTAACCCTACTCAACACGTTAGGCAGCTCCACCTCACCCACATTGGCTAATTCATAAACCTCGGCGTATTTGGCTAGGAGTTCCTTACCCTCCTCAGGGAGTTTTATCGTTGAGGCAACGACCTTAGCCATAATTAGGGTCATTGATGGCGGTAAAAATAACTAACCCCACTGATTAATGAATACACGTTAGCTGGCTGGTACTCTTAAAAAGGGGGACCCGGCAAGTTAGGTGGTGGGTAAATGGGTAGGGTTGTTGTTGTGGATCACCCATTAGCCCAGGACATATTAACGACGCTTAGGGATAGGAACACCAGGCAGATTGAGTTCAGGAAGGGGTTGGTTAGGTTAGGCAGGTTGATTGGCTACGAGATAATAAGGTCCTTCGAAACCTACGAGGTTGAGGTTGAGACACCCCTGGGCGTTAAGGCTAGGGGGGTTAGGGTTAAGGACATGGATAAGGTGATCATAGTCCAGATACTAAGGGCGGCAATGCCCATGGTCGAGGGTTTGTTGAAGGCCTTCCCAGCAGCCAGGATAGGCGTAATAAGCGCCAGGAGGGTTGAGGACACCCACGTGCCCGGCTCATTGGAGTTTCAGGTAGACGTCGGCTACTACAGAATCCCTGAGATACGCAGCGACGACACGTTGATAGTAGTGGACCCGATGCTGGCCACGGGCTCAACGATACTGTCAGCCCTAGGCATAGCGTATAGGCATGGTAAACCAAGAAGGACCATAACAGTCCACGTCATAGGGACCAGGTACGCCATAGATAGGGTCATGGCGAAGTACCCTGAGGTGGACATTTACCTAGTAGCCATTGACCCAATGCTCAATGAGAGGGGTTTCATAGTGCCAGGGCTTGGGGATGCGGGGGATAGGGCCTATGGGGAGGCTTAAGTCCTCCAGCTACTGCCCCTCTTACCCCCGGCCTCTAGGAATGCCTCAACGGATTGGGCAACCCTCATGCCGTGGGCCAGGGCCTTACCTATCAACGTAGGCCCATTGGTAACGTCACCGGCTGCAAAGACACCAAGCCTCTTTGTCCTACCCTGGGCATCCGTGTCAACGGTGCCGTTTTGCCTTAGGGTTACGCCGCAGCACTCCTTCCTCATGGGTGGCGTCGGTATTTCACCTATGGCCGATATCAAGGTGTCCACACTTACGATGAAGTCGGAGCCAGGTATGGGCTCTGGGGCCGGTCTACCTGAGGCATCCGGCTTACCGAGCCTCATCCTGATCAGTTTAACAGCCTCAACAGTCTCCTTACCAATAACCTCAACCGGTAGGGTCAACTCCATGAGCTTAACACCCCTCTGGATGAGCCTATTTATCTCAGCCTTACCGGCGGGGGCCTCGTTAATCGTCCTCCTGTAGGATAGGTAAACCTCCCTAGCCCCCTCAAGCTGGGACTCTATCGCCGCATCCACGGCGGTTAAACCAGCCCCAACAACCATCGACTTCAAGCCCGTCTTGTAAACCTCGGACTTGGGTAGGTAACCGTGTTGGCTTGCGTATATCCTGAACAGGTAGTCGAGGGCTAGGTAAGACCCCTTAAGGTCCTCGCCAGGTATCCTAAGTCTCCTAGACTCCCACGTGCCGGTCGCTATTATGACTGCATCGTACCTGTCAATCAACTCCTCGAGGTGAACCTTACTCTTAACGAACTGGTCACCCTCAATCCTGTACTCATCATCGCAAATAACCTTAACGTTAGTGAAGAAGTTAACCCCAAGCTCCCTAAGCTCCTCCACACCAGCCCTAACGTTCTTCCACGGCAACCTCCAGTTAGGTATTGCGAACAGAGTCATGCCGCCTGGTTCAGGCATCCTATCGTAAACGTCAACATCATAACCCTTACATATGAGGTAACCAGCCGCACCAAGGCCAGCAGGGCCTGCCCCAATTATGGCAACCCTACCCTGCCTCTTGGCAATCTTTTGCCCAGGGCTACACTTCAAGGCAAACTTCATAAATCGGTTGCGCGCACTGGCTTTTAATTATTTTCCCAGCGGTTGAGAAAATGAGGCTAATGCCTTGGCTACGTGTATTTTACATATTAGATGAGGTGATAAAATGGTTAAGCCCCACCCCTTCTAGGGGCAGGGTTGCCCTATTCTATAGGGTTCCACGGAGGTAGGTTTATGAAAACCAGCCCACTGGGTTATTCAATAACCCCGCAATAGGTGGGGTAACTGCCGAGACCCCCAGGGTGAAAACCCGCCTCTCTAAGGCGGGGAGGGGGTCATGTGCCCGCTAGCCCTGCTCCTTAACAGCGCTTGGCCTTGACTCACAGGCTAGCCTACCTGCCTCATACGGGTCAGTCACATACATTATCCTTGTAGTCCTCCTTTGGTCAACATAATCGGGGAAGGCTAGTTCAAGCCTATCCGTGGGGAACCCCGTGCCCTTAAGGACTATGGTTGGCTTACCCATTGCGTACGCCATTAAAACCTCCATTATCGTCCCAGCGGCCCCACCAAGCGCCACCACCGAGTCGCTGCTCCTAATGAGGACCACCGACCTCTCCCTAAACTCCATGCCAGTCCTAATGATAATAGCCCCGCTGGGTGCTTCAACATCCTCATGTTCAATGGGCAGTATTAACACGACCCTAAGCCCCCTTGAAATTGCCTCATCGGCAACCACCCTCATTAAACCCCAGTAACCCCCAAGCAGCACCGTTGGCCTACACACCATTAGCCCGTCTAAAACACCCCTAACGGCCCTAACATGCTCATCGTTGTAATCACCACTATGAGCAGCTATAGCCACCTGCACCCGGCCAACACACCCCTGGAGTATAAAGGTATTACCGTTTCTCGGTGGGTGGTGGTTCACTGGTTCTCCATATTACCTCTCAACGGCTTTGCTGCGAACCATCCCTAGCTGTGGGAGTAAGTCCCCACTGATCACCCAGCGGTTCACATCACTCTCCCCACCGAAGACAGTTCTCCAAGGTCCCCTTCACCAAGCTCACCGCATTTATCAAACCAATGATTAATGACGCAATGGGTGATAAGCCTCGTCCTTTAGGGCTGGGTTAGGTTTTTAAGATGGTGTTTTTCTTTACTTTTGTTGTTGTGTAGGGTTGTTGCTGTTGGGTTGGAGGTTGCTAAGGTGCTTAGTGGTTTGCTTTACTCCGTTGGGGCTGTGTATCTCAGCATTGTTCGTGAGGTTGCCATATATGCTGTTGTGAACAATGTACTGAGTGCAACACGGCTTCAAAGACTTTTTACCGTAAGTATAGGGATGAGTACCTAGAGTCCCATGAACCCAGCCAGAGGAACCAATAAAGGCTGGGCAAGGACACCTCCCAAATAGGGAGGAGGCCAGATCAGATTTATTAAGGTGTGTTGGGTTTAGCGATGTAAGTAATGGTTGAGGAGAGGATACTGGTGCTTTGTGTAGATAGAGATAATGATGTGGGGGAGAGGTTGGGCGTTAAGACCCCAGTTATCGGTAGGGATAATGTCTTAAAGGTTGGG
>JAPWUH010000122.1 GCA_028275645.1 Caldivirga sp. | reverse complement strand
TGGCAACATCCACGTTACCCCTATGAACCTCCTCAACCCTTGGCTGCAGATCAGTGTAGCCGTAGTCCGTGTGAACCGTTGGGGCTATGTAAACCCTAAACCTCCTAGCCTCACTGAAGCTAGGCCTAAAGCTAAAGGACTCACCATCCTCAAAAACAACCCTAACCTCGTCACCAGGCTTAACAGGCACTAAAAACCAGAATAAGCCTGGATTGGAGGTGAAGGACTGCCCATTAACCTCAAAACGCATTGAGTAGTGGGACCTGTTCCTAACGTAAACCAAGACACCCCTCAAGCCGTTTTTAGACACGAAACTCGTAGCCTTAACCCAAACATCTAAAAAACCCATAATGTACCAAGCCGAATACTCGAATTTAAGTATTGCTTCCTTATAGTTGCTACGGATTCTAAGTCTCTTTGTCTCTTTTTTATCTCTTTTGCATATCCTGCTCCTTCAACGTAGTTAATATGTAGAATTACCTATACAGGATTTCTTTAACAGCTTCTTCTAGTCATCTTTAGCCTGCAGTTTAGAGGTAATGTTCTATATCACAGTCTCCTCTATGGGGATTGTTAAAGGATAATAAAAATCTAAGTCTCAGTTATTTTTATCTAGCAGTGAGGAGAATGTTCACCTATTAACCATCCGAAAACTAGGTGTTGATGAGACAATATTTAAAAATAAACCTAAGATATTTAAAGAGCATGGGCAATCCATTTCCTAAAAAGGTCTTGGCCTTTCACTATGCGTGGTATGGAACACCGTGGGGTACTGGACCTATACATGAGTGGAGGGGTTGGAACTCTGCTGGTTATAATCCTGAAAAGGTTATTAATGGGAGGAGGGAGTCTGCAACACCATGTCAACCTTTAGATGGTTTATACGATTCTTCAAGTGAATACACGATTAGAAGGCAGATTTACGAGGCTAAGCAAGCCTTAATAGATGGTTTCATAGTTTCATGGTGGGGTTTCTCCGACGTGGGTGCCAATGCAACTATAAGTAAATTCCTTGAGGTGGCGCCAGAGGACTTTGAAATAACGCTGTACTATGAAACAGTAGGGTTCGCCACAGGTGAGGTTAAGGAGACTGTTAAGGGTGAGGATATCATTAATAAGGTTGCTGATGACTTTAATAGGATCATCGAGAATTACGGCAAGAGGGATAGGTGGCTTAAGGTTAATAATAAGCCAGTGATTTTTGTTTACAGTAGAGCCATTAGGGAGTTCTGGAAGGTGTTTGGTAACGTAAATGATGCCATTAAGGCCATAAATGCCGTTAAAAGCAAACTAAGTCATGAAGTATTTATAATAGGTGATTTCGGCTTTGATCCACAATTTGCATACATATTGGCTGACATATTCGATGGGCTACATACATATAATCCCATAGGCTTCACTACAAGGGGTATTAAATATTCCAGCATATACGAGACTGTGAGTAATGAACTTCATAAGAAGGGTAAACTTTGGGCTGCCACAGTGGTGCCTGGGCATGATAATTACCTGGTTAGTGGGACTAATAGGTTAATTGAGCCTAGGCGGGATGGTGGGTATTACCTAGATTCATGGGACATAGCGTTAAGCTCTAACCCTGATTGGGTGCTCATTACTAGTTGGAATGAGTGGTATGAGAATACTCAAATAGAGCCCAGTGATTACTATGGAACAACGTACCTGTATTTAACACGCCAGCAGGTTAGGCGCTTTAAGGGGCTTTAATCCTTAATCACTAAACCGGGTATCTTGATGTATGGTATCTGGCAATTATTAAAAATATTCCCGCTTACGAGCCCATTCTCCAATTCATAGACCTGTGGTATGATACTACCTGTGCAGTTAACGAAAACATTGCCAATTATATTAATGTAATCTGCAGCCTCTTGAATGGAAATAGCTGATAAGGTATTAGTTCATGGACTATTGTGCCTGAGCACATTTGGAAGAATGTCACCAACCCACTCAATTACACAAATAACCCACCAGTAACCCTAGGTCCATACGTGTTCTGGAAGGTTATACCGCAGTACAATAACATGTATATATTGGTTAGGAATGATAGCTGGTGGGGTGTCGATGTTTGGGGTCCAGCCGTCTTACCTGCGCCTAAGTACATAGTGTTCATGGGTCAGTCAACACCTGATGTGCAGTTCCAGAACTGGATTAACGGCTATCAGGACTACATGGTCGCTACGGATGTGTTCCCTGCAATAAGCTTAGTTGAGAATGGCTTAAAGTATCCGGGAACGCGGCTACTGGTATTCTATGATCCATGCCCAAGGGGTCTCTGGCTTAATACTCAGTGGTATCCGTTGAACTACAGTCAGGTTAGGTGGGCCATAGCTCACATAATTAACTATACGGTTGAAGCTTCAGTCTTCCCATCATTCCCACAAACTGAGCCTGCTAAAATGCCGTGGGCTGATTGGCCAAGCCTAAGTTACTGGACTAATTGGCTCATAAGTAACTACAGCGCCAACTACTGCCTACAGGGGCCTGATGGAACCGTCTGTGGTAAGATATATGAATTATCCACCAACTGGACGTTAGCAGCTGAGTTACTTGAGTCGGTTGGCTTCACTTATAAGAATGGAGTGTGGTACCTACCCAATGGCACTCCATTCACATTACCCATATATGATGCTGGTGGTTACCATACGCCACTAGCGCTCGCCATTGTTGAAGCCTTGAATAAGTTTGGTATTAAGTCATACGATGTTAGCAGTCCACCATACTTTTGGACAGCTCAGTCATATGGAACAATCCCAGATGCATTATACTGGCTATGCACAGGCTTTCCATGGACCTTCGACCCATACTACTTCTATAATGAATTTTGGGGTGTTTACTCAAGGGAATACCCAGTGGGTACGTACATGTATGCAGGTGAGTGGGTTAGGTTAGAGGATCCATTACTTGACTATTACATTAACTTAACTAGGTATATGTCACCGACAAGCCCTGAGACCATACAGCTGTATAAGGACGCCATCTTTGAGTGGTGGAAGGATCTCCCAGCAATACCGCTGGTTCAGACTATATATGATGCAGCAGTAAGCACTAAGTACTGGGTTGGTTGGCCAACACCGGACCACTTCATATCCTGGCCACCTGACTGGTGGACTGAGTTCTTCACAACTATTGTGGCTGTTCACTCAGCCTCAGCACCTATTAGGTATGTCTTAGTTAAGTTCACGCAGGATGTTAACGTAACCTTCCACAGTATTGATGGGCAGTGGTATGGTCCATTCAAGGCTGGTGAGGAGGTTTGGTTACCTAGGGGTGAGGCGGCCATATTCATACTGCAGGGCCAGGCCGTGGAGTTAACACCACCAACAACGTCAACATCCACGGTAACGACAACAGCGGTAACTACTACAACTGCCACAACAACGGCGGTAACAACAACTACAGCCACGGCAACAGTAACTTCAGCAACCACCGCAACTACCACAGTAACAACTACTGCAACTACCACAGTGACAGTACCACCAACCACAGTAACCGTGACAAAGCCAGTAATAAGCACAGCACTGGTTGTTGGGATAGTGGTTATTGTGGTGGTTGTTGCGGCGGTGGCTGCTTTGATAGCATTAAGAAGAAGGTGAACATAGATTAAACCCTAACCCTCTTTCAAAATCAAATTTTTCCCCTTTTTCTCCTGGTCTTTAAATGCTCATCTTAAGGATGGTTAGTTATCACCGTTATGATGTTTGGAAAAGTTGAAAAATGCTTGTCTCGTTGGCTTGATGTGAGTAGGTCTAGTGTTAAGCCTTACGTGGCGGCCTTATCAATGGTTGCCAGGGTGTTTAGGGGGAGGGGTGTTGACTTTGTGCTTGTGGGTAGTTTAGTACTTCCCCTGGCTTATGGTATTGATTGGAATGTTCA
>JAPWUH010000121.1 GCA_028275645.1 Caldivirga sp. | reverse complement strand
AAGGGCCATTGGGTACGATGAGCCATGGCCAAGGAATATGAACCTACCAATCCCACCACTAGCCCACTCACCGGCCACTTTGCTCAGTGTCATTAGCATCCTCTTATCGTTAAGCATTCCGTCAATACAGCTGGAGAGGGTGCTAAGGACCCTACCATGGTCAATGTTATTACCCACTATGGCGTCAATGAGCACAGCGGCTGCGGCTGATAAGGCAACGAAGCTCTTGGTCATTACCACACTCCTCTCCTGCCCAACATTAACCTTAACGTAATGGTCGATGAAGTTTAAGCCCCTACCCTCACTTATACTTAGCATAACTGTCCCAGCCCCATTACCCTTAGCAACCCTAAGCGCCTCAAGGGTCTCCGCAGTCTCCCCAGACCTAGATATAGCCACCACGAGACTTGAAGAATCCACCAAGCCTGAGTGGTAATATATGAATTCTGATGAGGGAACGGCAAGAATGCACCTACCCCTACTACGTAATGCATGGGTTACGGCATACATGGAGGCGTAGTATGATGAACCAGCACCAACTAGAAACACCCTACCCACCCTATACATTGAACCTAGAGATACAACATCATTAACCATATTCATCAATGTCCTAAGCGATGCCCCCACCTCTGAAATATCCTGAATAATGCTTGACATTAATGGCTTAGTTTAAAGATGCTTATAAACATCATTATAAATACACCATGAACCTAACTATATAGCCACATTAGTTCACTATTAGTAATGGGCCTTTAATTTTAAAAGGTGAATCACATTGCCAGTTGTTTAAGCATTAGTAATGAACCTTGTAGGTTAAAGTTCAGCATAAGATGCTTAACGCTGTTCATTACTATGCTTATTAACTCCTTATCCACATCCACATTAATGCTCCTTAAGTTGCTCTTAAGGATACTTAACGCATGCCTTACGGCATCCCTACTCCACACATATCTCGTCATTAAACCTAGTAGAAATTCCCTACTATCCCCTATCAATGATTTCAACTCCTCAATTGATGATACGTACTTTAACACACTGGGCTCCCCACTTAGTTCATTCAACAACGCATTAATGATTCCTGATACCTCCCTAGGCTTTAGGCTGCTTTCGATTAACGCTAATTCCTTAATTCTCCTGTAAATTAAATCTGCGAACATTGGGCCTACATTAGCCCCACCAATGCCAATGCTTGGAAAATCCTGTGGATTCTCAATATAATCGGCTGAGTGAACCTTCAGTAGTATTCCGTGTTTCGATAATGCATTCATTAACTCAATCGCCTTATTAACGTTAAGCCTATTACCGGGTTTAACCGAAGTGCCTGCATCACCGACTGCGAACGTTACATCAACGCTTAGGTCCCTCCTTTTAAGCCCTGAAAGTATTAGGGATACTAATTTGACCACGTGTTCAGCGTCCCTATACCCCCACCTGTCACTACCAACCTCATAGCCCAATGGTCCTAAACCTTCACTTTTACGCAAATCCTCGGCGTACTCAATGAGGTTAATGGTCCTCTCGGCAACAGTCTCAGGTTCAGGTGGATGTGACGCCTCAGCATCGATGGTTGCATCAATGTGCATTAAATCGTAACCAGCCTTAATTGCCTGCTCCAGCGACTTCCTGCATTCATCCATTGCCTCGTTAAGGCTTAAATTAAGTTCAACATGCTTATCCTTAAGCCATGGACCACAGTGATCAAGGGAAATGATTATGAGTGAGTCGATGTTCATGCGTTTAACCTTATCCTTAATCACGCTTACGAAGCTTTGTGGTGTATACCCCGTGTAGCCTCCATCGTAATCAACCTGGTTTAGCGAAGCTATGAAGACCATGGGTGCCTTTAAATCATCAGCCACCATCAATGAACCATCAATGACGTAATCGGTGATGGGGGAAACACCTAGAAGTGTTGCACCCCCAGCCTTACCGTGAATAAGCCTAATAATGCGACCCACGGCGTCTAATCTACCCTCTGAAATAGCCCTTGAAATCACACTACCTAGGTTGGATTCACTATTAATTATCAATGTAAATCACCTTAACCCATACTCCCTACCTATGGCATCTCTTAAACCATCACCGAGTAATATGAATCCAGCTGCCACGAATAATATCACGAATACTGGAGTTAGGGGTAGCCATGGTGCCGTGAAGATGTACTTTAAGTATGCTGATATCATGTAACCCCAGTCTGGGTGTGGTAATCTAACGGATAATCCTAGGAATGATAATGCGGAGTATGCTAGGACAACAGTCCCTAGATCCATCGTTGCGTATGTTAGCAATGTTGGTGTAACAACACTGTAAACATGCCTAAATATTATCTTCCAGCTAGGTATCCCAGCTAGCTTAGCCACCTCCACGAAGTTCATTTGAACGATCCTCAGAGCCTCAGACCTAGCTAACCTAGCGTATGTGGGCCACCAGAATATCATTAGGGCTATCATTGCGTGGTAGATGCTTGGTCCCAGTATGAAGGCTAGGACCATGGCGAATATTAAACCTGGTATTGTTAGGAACATGTCGGTGATCCTCATTAAAACCTCATCAACAGTACCACCAAAGTACGCCGATATACTTCCAAGTAAACCACCAAATATGAAGGCAAAGCCGACCACGGCAAAGGTCACTATGGCTGCTGCAGGCGTACCAGCAATTATCATGCTAAACAAATCCCTACCCAGCTCCGTTGTTCCAAATGGATGTTGGAGGCTTGGGGGACTGAAGGGTTTACCCACAAAGTATTTGAGTGGATTATAGGGTAGTATCTTATAGCCACCTATACCCTCAACTACAGCCGTTAATACAAATATCATGGTTATGGCGAATCCAACCTTAGCCTTAGCATTATAGGTCACGTACTTAAGCAGCCCTCTAATGGTATCCATAACTCTGTTAGCCTGTAATTGGGCCCTGCTCATACCCTCACCCATCCATAGCTATACCTAACCCTTGGGTCAATTACGGCGTATAGTATGTCGGCCGCCAGGTTAGCTAATATGTAGGCTAGGGCAAATATGAAGGTTAATGCTAACACTGATGCGTAATCATACATGTATATCGCATTGACGTAATACCACCCTATCCCTGGGTAGGCGAAAATATACTCCACGAAGACATCACCTGAGAGCATGCCTGCGACTATTAACGCCATTAATGTGACCACAGGTAGTGAGGCTTCCTTGTAGGCGTACGAGAAAACCATACGACTGGGGATACCTCTAGCCCTCGCAGCCCTAATGAAATCCCTATTTAAATTATCTAAAATACCCTCCTTAAGAACCCTCGTTATTATGCCAAAGGATGCCAAGGCATTTGCAAGACTAGGCAATACTAAGTGTCTCAGTAAATCAAGTTCAATACTCCACTTACCCTCCAGTAATGCATCTATGATGGGTATGTATGTTATTGGATGTGGGAGTGGAGTACCAGGTGAAGCAACACCACCTGATGGAAGTACCTTAAGAACCCCCGCAAATATCACCATGAGTATTACTGCCAGTAGAAAGCCAGGTATGACGTAACTTACGAAGTAGAACCCTGTGATTACTGAGTCAGGCCACCTACCGGCTGACCTAGCAGCAGCAATTCCAAGAAACACGCCAAGTATCCCCGTTAATATTGATGATACTACTAGTATTTGTATCGTTAAGGGTAGTGTCACGGCTACAACATCAACAACGGGTTTATGATATATCGTTGAAATACCCCAGTACCCACTGAAAACACCAAGAACATAGTAGAACCACTGCACGTAAAGCGGCTGATCCAGGTGGTAAACGCTTATGTAGAGCTTCATTAATGTTGGGTTATAGCCGGCTAACTTACCAAACCAAACCGTTATTGGGTTAGGTGCAAGTATGTGCATTAAGATGAATGTGATGGTGACCACGAATAGCAGGACTATGAC
>JAPWUH010000120.1 GCA_028275645.1 Caldivirga sp. | reverse complement strand
AGCGTTGCCTTAATCCTCGGCCTGGTGGTTAACGTTAGGCCGTAGTCCAATGGCGCCCCGGCTATGGTTTCAAGCCTCCTGCTTGGCGTTAGGCTGATTCTAGCCGCCTTCAGTGTGAGCCAGGTTGCAAGGGGTGTTAGGGTTACGTAGGCTAGGGATGCTGCGTAGTTTAACGCCTTCATGGGGTTGATTAAGGCCGCTGAGGCCAATGCCGATGCCGATAGGGCTGTTGCGTAAACCCACCAGGGCCTTGTGTTGCCGGTGATCCTCAGGGCTGAGTCAAGGATGAGGGTCATCAGTATGGAGAGGGCTAGGCCAATTAAGGGCTGCATCAACCCGATGATGGCTATGCCGAGTAGGGTTAACTCAAGGTCAATGCCCCTACCCCAGGTGGCCAGGTTAATGGCCAGGAGCACCAGTGAGGCTATTAGGACTGGCGTGTTACCTAGGTTGAAGGCTATGAAGACAATGGGCATTAACCTCCCTAAAAGCAGCAACGCATCATCAAACTCACCCACAATCAGGCGCATGTTGCTTGGTTTTATAAAGTTATGGCAAGGGGCAGGCATGGCAGGCATCTAATGACTTGCTTAAACAATAATGGTTAAGTCTCGTCCTTTAGGGTGGGGTTGGGTTTTTAAGTTTGGTTGTCGTTTTTCTTGCGGATGTTGCGTAGGGCTGTTGCTGTTGAGTTGGAGGTTGTTAAGGAGCTTAATAGGTTGCTTTATTCAGTTGAAGCCATGTACCTTAACATTATTCGTGAGGTTGTTGAGTACGCTGTTACGAATAATGTTACGAACCCAACCCAACTCCAGAGGTTGTTCTACAGTAAGTATAGGCAGAAGTATCCAAGCCTTAATTCACAATTAGTCATCCAGGCAATTAGGCAGTCATCCGAAATCGCCAAGTCATTCATCGAGAGGAGGAGGAAGGGCTTAGTAGACAAGCCCTATTCTGAGGTTAAGGCTGTGTCCATTAGGTTTGTTGAAACAACCTGGAGTTATGAGAAGTTCGCTAGCTCCATAGCCCCAGTTAGGATTGTGATTTCACCAATCAGCACCGGTAAGAGGGGTAAAAGCGGTAGATTTGAAGTTTGGCTTAGGCTTCATAAGAGGTTTTGGCAATACTGGTGGAGGGTATTGAATGGGGAAGCCGAGCTTGCGTCTACGCTGATTGTTAAACGTAGATTAAATAGGTGGTATGCCGTATTCATCTTCGAGTTGAAGCCCAGGGAGGAAGAGCTTAAATCAATTGTTGCATTCGACATCAACGAGAATACCGTTGCGGTGGGTAAGCTTGATATCAAAACCACTGTGAACAAAGTAGCGAAATGGAACAAACAATACTTAACGCCACAGCTCTACATGATTAGGACTGACTTCGGTAGGCTAGCCAGGAGGTATGAAAGGATTAGGAATGCAATCATTGAGAGGTTAAAACCACACTTCACATTACCAAACGGCAAATTCGTGAACATAGCGAACACCAGGGAATATAGGAAGGTTGTAAAAAGGCTACGTGAGAAGGATAGGAAGGTTGGTAGGGTTAGGCATGTGGCTAATGAATTAACAAAAACACCAGGAATCATCGTAACCGAGGAGCTTGGTGATAACCCGCAGGAATCGATGATTAATGGGATTGGGAAGGACGAGGTGAGGCATAGAATAAAACAGACACCATTCAAGAGTATTGAGGAGGCTGTTGAGGATAAGGCCTTGGAGCATGGCTCTAAAATATTTCGTGTCTCCTCATACCGCAATAGTAGGGTATGCCCGATACACCTCACAAGGCTTGAGGAAACAGATGATTGGCATACTCTTTACTGCCCAAGGGGTCACTACGTGAATAGGGACTACGCCTCCGTAACAAACATGACTTGGAAGCTAACCCCAGAGGCATGGAGTAAAGGCGTGTGGTGGGACTTGAGGAAAAGGATGGATTGGGGAGAATACGAAGGCGAATCAAATCCACTAGTACCACACCCCATCGTACAGTACCTATGGTACGTGCTCATGATTTTCATGGCCAGCGAGGAAAGCCCCGCAGTGCTGGCCCGGGGCAGCCCCATGAACCCAGCCAGAGGAGCCAATGAAAGCTGGGCGAGAAAACCTCCCACGCCCCTTAGGACGGGGAGGAGGCCAGCCTACACTACCCCTCAACCCACATGTACTCACCTGGCCCCCTCATTAGCCAGCTAAGGCATTGTGGTGAGGCTTGATGCTGTGTGTATTGGCCGTGGTGTTGGTTTAGCAATCGCCCCTTAGAATGGGGGTGGGGTCGTGTATTACTTAATAAGGGGTGTTGGTTGGGGGCCTTGGTGGGGGAGTTAATCAGTGAGTCACCGCTGCTCGGAGTGTTCACCAACTACGCATCCACTGTGGTTAACTACGCCCTAGCCCTAGCCTACATAATACTACTCACCAGGTTCATCCCCCTAACCCAGTACGGCTACTACAACGCAATGTTGGCCCTACTGTCAACAGTTGGGTTATTCTTCCCAACCTTCGGTATCGATAACGCCATAGCCAGGGAGGGTGCCATGAACCACGCCAGGGGTGGCACCGTCTACATGCACTACTCGGCAATGTTCGCACTATCCCTAACCCTAACCCTAGCCTACTCCGTGACTGGCCTAGCCCTAATACCAGTCTTCATAAGGGATGGTGTGCCGGCTTGGTTAATGGGCATAGTGGCTGTGTGGGCAATCTACACCCTAATACAGGGCGTTAACAATGCGTTGAACTTCCACCTATGGGCAGTGGGCTCAGTGGCCACGCAGGGTGTTGGGTTAACCCTAGGCAGCATAGCCTTCAGGGTCATTGAAATAGCGCTAATAGTGGTGCTTAGGAACGTCTACGCATTAGCAGTATCCTACCTAATAGGTCAATTAACCATAGCCGCATACTACATGGGCAAGGTTAGGCAGTGGCCAAGTTTAAGGGCAGGCTACGGCCTAATTAGGGCTAGGGTTAAGGAGTACGTTAACATGGGCTTCCAGTACTGGCTAGCCGCATACCTAGGGGGCATTTCAGGTACACTAATGGCTTACCTAGTCTTTAAGCTCCTCGGCGCCTCTGCTTCAGGTATATATGGGTTAACGCTAAACATAATCGGCTTAGTGGGTAACTTCGCAGGTTCAGTTGGCGCAGTGTTCGGTACCGTGGCTAGTCATGGCTATGCAGTGGGCTTTGACGTGGGTTCCCTGGCTAAGGACTACTCAGGGGGTTACGTGGTGGTTGGTTCAATACTAGCCTTAACTGCCATACTCCTCACCCCACTGGCCCCAATCCTACACATAATCAACGGGGCCTATACGGCGGCTGTACCATACGTAATGCTTCTCTTCGCCACAACGCCAGCCTCGGTGGTTGATGGAGTCTACATGATGTACTACTGGGTCACTGGAAGAGGCTGGCTAGCCGTGGAGAGGAGCGCAGTGGGTGCAGTTGCAAGCGTCTTAACCTTCATAGCCCTAGCCCACTTAATGCACCTATACGCAGTGGTGGTTGCAAACTACGTGGGCGTAACATTAACGCTGATACTCTACTGGCTTAATAATAGGCCGTGGGGGTGGAGGCTTGGGGCCGTGACTGCCCTATCCCTAGCAGCCCCAATGGCCTCAGCAATACTATACGCCGTGAGTGACCCAGCATTAACCTGGCCCATACCACAGTTAGCCGTTTTACTCCTATTCACCCTCATCATGCTGCTTGTTAAGCCAATACCTAGGAGGCTGATTACGGATGCGCCAAGGCGGTTGAGGGTTATCTTAACCCCATTCTCACGTTAAATGCATGAGGTTCCTATGGGTAATTGTTTTAAAGGGGGCTGGTAATACGGTTGCTGTAAAATGGCGTTGAGGGGTATTGGTGAGGTTGCAACCACGCTTGTGGGGGAGTACTTGGCCAGTAGGCTTGGGGTAATCAACCCCCGCACCCTCCCTGCATTGAGGACTA
>JAPWUH010000119.1 GCA_028275645.1 Caldivirga sp. | reverse complement strand
GACCAGTAATGAGGCTAATGAGAAGATAGCCCAGGCGCTGTACTACCTGGAGAGGATAATACACGACATGGGCATCCCAAGGAACATAAGGAGGGCCGCCAGTGAGGCAGCTAGGATACTTAGGAATAACCAAATGAGCCCCGGGTTAAGGGCATCGACGGTGGTTAGCCTACTGGACGATACATTGTCGGACCCGAACATGCCGACGTACAGCAGGGTCCTCATACTGCAGATAATAGCTGTCCTTGAGCAGGTTAAGGATGTGGTGGGCTAGCCTTAAACTGCACGCTAGTGCTTATTAACCACCAAGGCCAAGTGAATTCACCATGAGCAGAGTCTTCTCCGTGGCCAGTGAGGATGAGGTAATTAGGGGTGAGGTGACGGACGTATACTTCCTCAGGACCGTGGAGGTGCTTAAGGCGGCTGGGCTAGATAAGGTTAAGGTTAGGGCTGAGTTCCACGTAATGAACCTACCCGAGGGCTACGAGTGGGCTGTTTACACGGGTCTTGGCGAGGTCCTTGAAATGGTTAAGAGGGCTGGGCTTAAGGTCAACATCTACTCAATGCCTGAGGGCACGGTTTTCCAAGCCAAGGAACCACTAATGGTCATTGAGGGTAGTTACGCCGACTTCGCCGTTTACGAGACACCGATACTGGGCATACTTAGGCACTACTCATCCATATCGTCAAAGGCCGCCAGGATCAAGTATAGGATATTGGATAAGCAGTGCCTATTCTTCGGGGCTAGGGCCCTCCACCCAATCATACAGCCAATGGCCGATAAGGCAGCCTACATGGGTGGCTGCGATGGGGTAGCCAACGTGGTTGGGGCCAGGTTACTGGGCATCCAAGCCTCAGGTACAATGCCCCACGCATTGATGATAGTCTTCAGGGCCGCCAAGGGGGACCATACCACGGCCTGGGTATGGTTTGACAAGGTCCTACCAAGTGACATACCTAGGATAGTGCTCGCCGACACATTCTATGACGAAAGAGAGGAGGCCTTGATGGCAGCTAGGCTACTGGGTGGTAGGCTTAGCGGTGTTAGGCTTGACACGCCAAGCAGCAGGAGGGGTAACATGAGGGCCATTGTTGAGGAAGTTAGGTGGGCACTTAACCTGGCCGGTTACAGTAACGTTAAGATAGTGGTGAGCGGTGGGCTCAACGAGGACTCCGTAGAGGAGTTGAGGGACATAGTGGACTCCTTCGGGGTTGGCACATCGATAGCATTCCCGCCAAGCATAGACATAAGCATGGATGTGGTGGAGTACTATGACGAGGAGAGGGGTTCCTGGATTCCGTTAACCAAGAGGGGTAAGATACCTGGCTTTAAGCAGGTCTATAGGTGCAGGGGCTTTAGGGACTACGTTGTACCATTCGGTGCAACGGTCAAGTGCCCAGATGGGTCTGAGCCCGAACCGTTGATAAGGAAGGTTTACGACGAGTCCAAGGGCCCCCTTGTAAGCGTTAAACCAGGGGATGTTAGGAGTTACGTGATCAGTCAGCTAAGCGAGTTGAGGAATGTTAATGGCAGGGTCGAGGCCCACATAACCCCAGTGGGTTAAGTTTTTAAACCTAAAATGCGACTATGGTAATTCACGTAAACTAAGTTAAGCCGAATTCTAGGTGATTGACTTGAGTGAGGGTGAGAGGAGGACTGGTGAATTGGAGTACGTGAGGAAGGTTAAGTACCATGTTGAGGATATTAATGGCGTTAAGGTTACAAGCTTCGAAGTACCCTACATAAGGTACTTCGCGGAGGATGAGTTAGTTTACCTAGAGGCCCTCTTGGACTTCAAGAACACTGATGACTTGATTAAGAGGATTGACGAGAATAAGTTAGGTAGGAAAACCATAGAGAAGGTTTTCGCCTATAGGTTGAAGCAGACCGGCGGTGGATTTGAGCCCTGGCCCATTGAACCTGTCCTCTTGCCAAGCCTAGTGCACAATGACGCGCAGCCCAACCCAGTTTACGAGTTTAATGCTGGTAGTGGGGCTGTTGAACTGGCCTCATTAACCTATGGTCTCAACAGGTTCCTGTTCTCATACACCGTGAGTATAAATGGTATAGAGGACTTCTTATTCATGGGAGTGTTAAACAAGGGCTTCTACAAGGAGGTTTACATACTGAGGAACATTGAGCCCATGGCAATAATTAAGTATAACGTGTATGTTTAGAGCTTTTTAGGCTTAATTGAACCTAACCTTCAACCCCAGTTTACTCAACTCAGTGGCTAACTCAGCCTCTTCCTCCCTGGTCAGGTTCCTGACCAATGGCTCTTTTACACCACCGAAGTCATACTTAAGCAGTTTAACTAGGCTATAGTAAACGGCCGGCTTTGGGTATTTGCTGGCTAAATCTCTCACCTTAGCCACCAGTGACTGGGCCTTTAAGGCTCCCTTAACGTCACCATCCTTAACCCGCCTATAGGATTCGACAACCAGGCTGGTTATTGAGTTTGATAAAGCCGATATGCACCCCTTCGCACCCACTAGGGTTGCTAACGTTATTATGTGGTCTGACCCATTGAATACTTCAAGGCCCATCTCGACAAACCTCATGACTTGACCTATATCCCCACTGCTATCCTTCACCCCACTCACCCTCACCCCATCTTTAATTAGTCTTGCAACCAGGTCAGGTGTTACATTGAGCCCCACGTTGCCTGGTATGTTATAAATGAATATTGGTAGACTTGTTAACTGATTTAGCTTACTGAAGTATAGCTTAATGGTATCGTAATCCGGCTTGTAGTAGATAGGCACTATTGAGGCTATGGCCTCAGCATTGAACCTCTCAGCTAGTTTAACAGTCTCAACAACCGTTGACCAGTCCGTGGAGCCGACTTGAACAACAATGGGTAGGCCGTTGGAGTTCTCCGAAATGGTCTCGAGGGCGATTCTCCTCTCCTCAACGTTAAGTAGCACACCCATACTGGTGGTGCCTAGGGGGAAGAAGCCGTTGACACCCTCCTTAATTAGGGACGATACGTGCCTACCTAAGCCCTCAACATCTACCTTACCATCCCTGAAGGGGATTGCTAAGGCTACTAACACCCCCTCCATGCTAACCGATGCTGCTGATACTTTATATTGTTTCTCACTTGAATACTCAATAAATGAGTTTCTCAATATAGTAATACCGCATTCAATGGGTTACGTTCTTAAGACCAGGTAGTCCTTGCCTTTAATCACATACTCCCCGTTTATCCTCTCACCTGACTCAACATTAATACCGTTTACGTTAACCTTGATGTCACTCCAACTGTGGTTAATGTAAACCGTGTAGTTGTACCTAGCCGACTTAAGCCTAGCAACTTGAATCCACTTGCTCGGTGTCTGGACGTTGAAGCCCTCCCTCCTCAGTATTAGGCTGTAGAGTAGGTGGGCGTCGTGGTTTTCAAAGGGCTTGGGGTTCATGCCCAGCCAGTACTCTATCGGGTAGGTTATGAAGTAGACCCTACCAGCCCCAACGTTAGAGTAGGCTATCACGGGGTTACCCATTGAATCCTTAAGCAGAACCTCGCCACCACTAACCCTGGCTATAGCCCTATCATAACTGTTACCCACCGCAGGCACGTTAATGCTAACCCCATCAACCACGGTGCTTAAGCCATCGGCAGTTATGGGGTAGTTGTAGTATAGGTCTAGTTTAATGGCCCAGTCAATGTTCATCCAGAATCCGTAGCAGTATGAAACCACGGCGACGCCTCCATTCTCAACAAACCTCCTAACCTCCTCCTGGGTTTGGGCCAGGTACCTTAATGCGCAGGGTAAGAACAGAACCTTAACATCGCCCCCTATCCTAGTCTTACCCTCCTCAATGAGTACATTGTCGGTTAACGGCTCCTCAATTATAACCCTCGGGTTTAGGCCATTCTGCACCAGCATGGAGTACGATGCTAATAACGCAGCCGATATCCTCCTTGCATCATCCCTAGAGGTGAATGGGTAACTCCAG
>JAPWUH010000118.1 GCA_028275645.1 Caldivirga sp. | reverse complement strand
GATTAATTCAACAGTTTTAAGTTGACTGGGCTTAAACTCCCTCATTAGGAACGCCGCTATGGCGAATGCGACCGTGAAGAGGGCAAACCCTATACCAACCTCAAAGGAGTTCATACCGAAGGACTCTGCTAAATTCCATATTGATGTTTGGTAAAACTGCAGCAGATATCTTCCAAGAAACGCCGCAACTATTACCAACCACTCAGCACCACTTATCAGCCCAAAATCAAGACCCACTTTCCTTAAACTCCTTCCCTGGTTTACACCCGGGTTACCCATACCTGGTCAGTTAACTGACTGACTGGACAGTTTATAAACTTTTCCTCCTACACCACTGCCCACTACTACAGCATTGACCCTGTGACTGGTAAGGGGGAAACCAAGAAACGTCACTTGAGGCCCAGCATCTACAAACATGTCATGATCATTCACAACAATGCAAGCCTTACACTAAAGGGCTTCGTTGACAAAAACAGGAAGCCTAACGGCCTGCAGAGCTTAACCACGCTCTTGAGAACAAGATGGAAACCAGCAGCTTAACCCTACGCAGGCGCTAAAGCAGGGGTATGAGACGAAGATGCAGATGCTTGAGGACAAGGCAACAGGCCGAATCCTCTCATAAGGAACTATAAGCTGTATTACAGCGTGATCTCTAGGACAAGGTAGACCTAGGCCGTGCCCAGTCTGTTCAGTTCCCAATGTATAGGAATATGCGAGCCCGCGGAGCAATGACTTAAGGGTAGGTAGATGGCTCAAGGTAAGAAGCGAGCTTACTTATCCTTCTGTTCTTAATCTTCGCTTCGTAGACGCCTTCCTCCGATATTACAAGGTAAGAGCCAGTTCCCGTCCTCATTACACCTAGTGTCCTAATCCTTTAATACGTTTTGTATCCAAAAACTTCACCCTACCTAGGAGGGGTAAGGCTGCTATTCTTTTCATCAAAAACTTAAAATATGATTCAGATTTTAGATTTAAAAATGATTACGTATTTTTCCTGATCACCATGACTGGTATGGGCGATCTTGATATGACCTTCAGCGTAACACTGCCTACAAAGAAGGTCTCGGCGTATCCATAACCCCTGTGCCCCATCATTATCATATCAAATTTTCCAGCATTAGCCTGCTCAAGTATTATTCTTGCTGGGTCTCCTACAGCTATTTCATAGCTTACCTCATAAGGTCCGAATGTTGATATTGTTTTTACCAACTCTCTCATTTTATGTTCAGCAATCTTCTTCCCACTTTTTATTACATCTTCTGTAACGAAATCACTCACTTCAGATAGGCTAAGGGGGATTACATGCAGAAGTGTTATGCTGTTGACGTTGTTTAGCCTGCCGAGTCCCTCACGTATCCACTCCTCTGTTCCTCTAGAAAAGTCAACTGGAACCAATATGTTTAAACCGGTCTTACTCACGACACCTCCGGCACTTAATTCCTGCACCTCAACAACTTCACTTACTTCCTTTTCTTCACTCACGACGCCTCTAGCAGGTATTTCTCTTACCTTAAGAATTTCTTCAATTTCTTTCCTAGCACCATAGTAATCTATTATTTTCTCCCTGAGCTTTAAGAACACTATTATGAATACTACTTGAAAAGCTGGTAGAAGAGAGGGTGGCATGGATGCCATAAATGCAACCTGAGGGCCGAGGGGCGCAAGCGCCACAGCGCTGAGCGCTATGGCTGTAGCTTCATTCTTTGGAATACCAGTAAGTATTGCAACCATGGATGAACTGTATGGCGATTCATTTCTCCTGTTCAGCTTAATGTACTTAAACAGTATAGTAAAAACAGTGAGTGAGACGGAACCAAAGACCATGGCGGAATAGAATACGCCAAGCATATCCATAATGTGGGTAATCAGCACATCGGCATGAGCGAAGAATATCGTGAAGATTATTGTTATCATGCCAAGCATTGTAAGAGTCGGGAATAGAGGACTTACCCTTCTGAATTTTTCTTGCCCCATTTTTCTAATCATCGCTTCACGTGTAGGTATAGCGAGAGCCAGCGGTACAATTAATATTTCAATTATGGTAATAACTAGGTTCATTTCGATCTTAGAAATCATGGTACTAGAAAGTGCAAGTCGTTCACTTGCGAGAATGTTATGGATATACAGCGATGCTTCAGTTGGAATCAGCGCGAGCGAGAGAATAAATGAAAGTGCAACCATGGCTGTTGCTGCGCTTACATCCGCCTTCATTAACCCCACATATCCGATGCTCATTGATGAACAGGGTACAACCCATGCCAAGAACAATCCAAGCCTTACATAGGGATTAATGAGAAACAGGTTTCCTAGAAGTACCGCCATGAGGAGTCCATAGGCGAAGTTGAGTAATATCACGGCGGTGACGAGTTTCCAGTTTCTGAATGCGTTCCCCAGCGCTTTAATATTGAGCATTAGCATCATTGGGAAGATCATCACGTATACTGATGCCAACATAACGTTTTGAAGCAGGGCTATGTGACTATGCGCCCAAGCCGCGTCATAGTAACCCGCTATTAAGCCTATGATTATCGCTAATCCAACATAGAGCCCAAGAAACTTATCTAGATGATCCCTAATCTTTTCAAGTTTAGTTCTTTGACTTAGATTTACTAGATTATTCATGAAACTCGTGGAAATGCGGACTGACCAGACGGTTTATAAAACTTTCGTATTGAATTATTCCTATATAAATAATTATTATTAATAAAAGTTAATATATTTTAGGTGAATAACTAAAAATATTTACAAATATGTATGGTTCATTGATTTAATTTTGTCTTTTCAAGGGATGTACATGGTAGCTCAATGAGCAAGTGAGGGTTTTGTTGGAGTTTCGCATCAAGTTCCTCCTTTATTCTTCCCGAGGCAATAAGCTTCCTAGCAAGCTCCCTTACCTCTGATATACTTGGGAATGTTATTGCATCCCAGAGGCAGGCAATCTGGCAGTTATTACACCCTACCATGCAGTTTTCAGGAACTAACACAACAGCCTTTCTCCTCTGTTCATCATAACCAAACACACTCCTCTTTTCTGAGCACTGAACTACGCACATGCCGCATCCAATGCATTTCTTCTCATCTATTCTAGGACCCCAGTTTATGGTTTTTCTATTAACCCCATGCCACTTGCTGAACTCCGGCTTAATGCTAATATCAGTGATTGCCTTCCCAGTCGATACCTTATGATCAGGGTACTTATTGAGCCTTTCCCCAAGTTCCCTCTTGACTATGGGGTATACCTTCTCCTTAATAATTATTGAGTGAACGAACTTCTTTGGGTCATCAGGGAATGTTATTGCATCCTCTGGGCAGAGTTTTGCACATGTTGTGCAGCCTAGGACGCAATTACCTGGGTTAGCAACTATGGGCAAACTTCCCTCGGGATACCACCTAAATACATCATTGCCACAAGTAAGGAGACAGAGACCACATCCAATGCATTTATCATAGTCAATCCTAGGGAACCACACGTACTTTAACCTATCTACCCCATGCCAGGTTTTACTCATACTCTGGGTCATCGAATTTGACTGATCGGTCAGTAATTAAAACACCTTGGTAGATGCATAATTTACACATCTCCACTTACCATGATGCAGTAATAACACTCAAGGTAACGGTATGAGGGATAGCACCGTGGTGCCCCGGCCGGGATTTGAACCCGGGACCTTCCGGTTATGAGCCGGACACTCCACCCAGGCTGAGCTACCGGGGCCTAGTTAGCATTTAGCTTTATGGATTTTATAAGCTTTTTCATTAAACCCAACACTAACCATGTGAATGGGCAATGACTATTCTTAGATGGTCTAAGTGGGCTCGCGGTAAAGCAGTTCGATCATTGCGCCGAGACTCCTCCTAGCGTCAACGTAAATGTACCCACCACCCTTGAACTTGCCCTCCTGTTCTATCAAGCCACCAGCCTCCTTAAGCATCCTTAAGGCCTCATCTACGTTACCCACGTTAAACGCTA
>JAPWUH010000117.1 GCA_028275645.1 Caldivirga sp. | reverse complement strand
GCCATTAACCTAATGCCCATAACGTTGATAACTGGGGCTCCTGGTTCAGGTAAGTCGAGGTTAATTAACATTATTTGGAACACGTTATCCAACATGGGTACCAGCGTTAAGTCTAGGGTTAACTGGCTTGGTAAGGTCACCATTATGCTTAGGGTCACTGTTGATAGTGACCTTAGCAGTAGGGTTGCTGCACTTGGTTTGAAGGAGGGTGAGAACCAGGTGGAGTACGTGATTGAGCATGATGGAAGGTCGCTTAGGCAGGTTGTTAAAACAGGGGGAAACACACTGCTTGTCCTTGAGGCACATGACTCAAAATCCATGATCACGCACCCCATAGAAATCCCCGTAATAGATGCATGGAGCCTAGTTGGTGATGATGCATTAAAGGTGCCTGAACAGGAGGCATCAGTGTTAATAAGCGGTAATGAGGAGGTCCTGGAGTCGTTAAGAGCCTTAATGAACCTAGTTAGAGGTGAATTGGTTAACCATAGGGTGCACCTAATAGGCCCCTACTTCGAGTATGAGGGCAGTGAGAGGTCCCTAGACCACGTGGAGTGGATCGGGCGAAATGGGGAGGGGGTTATTAAGGCCCTGGCTGAATTGTACATGAACCCGAAGTTCGATGGGGAAATTGGGCTACTTAGAAGGGCGCTGGCTAAGCTTGGGTACAGGTCCCTTAGGGTTGGTTTATTCAACGGCAGCTTAACAATAGGGTTTAAGGATAGTAAGGGTAACTTCAGGGTTGGCGGCCCATTACCCTGCCACCTCAGGACAATCCTAGCCGTGGCGACGCAGGTCATGCTGATGAAGAGGGGTGATGTACTGCTTGTGGATAACCTGGACTACTGCATGAATGGTGATACTTGGGATGTCCTACTGGGCCTATTAGCTGAGTTAACGAGGGATAAGTTCATAATAGCCGAGGTGCATAACTACGACCTGGTTAAGAGGATAAACCTAAGCAGTGCGGTTTACTCCGTGGTTTCCATTTAGTGCCGTTAAGTTTTCAAGAGTCTTTACTCACGGCATTAGCTAGGACTATGTAGTTAACCCTACGCCCAACCCAAACCTCATCACTCAACTTAACTGCCATGTGGTTAGCAACCTCATGTTCCAACTCCCCCTTAACGAATAGGTGGTAAAACCTGTACACAGGCTCCTTAAGGCGCCATGCCCATTTAATACGCCTATCGCAACCACCCCCATTACCACAACCCCACACAGTGGCTACGAACAAGCCACCACCCCTAAGAACCCTAACGGCCTCCAGGTACGCCGCCTCCCTATCCGGCTTACTTAAATGGTGAAGTACAGCTATCGCTAGGTATAGGCTTACTGATGATGACCTCAGCGGCAGTAGCCTAATGTCGCAGTTAACAACGTCAATGATGCCGCCTAGTTCGCCCTGGACACCCTTAACCATGTTGTAGGATACGTCACACGCCACGTACAGCCGGTATCTTAGTGCTGAAACGGCGTAGCGGATGTTTGCCCCATTGCCGCATCCGGCATCCAGTATTGTGTCATACGTCCTGTTGGGTAATTTATCAAACACCCACGTCCAGGGCTTCCCCCTAGACTCCCTGAAGACCTCAGCTATCCTCTCGTACGCCTCCTTCACCTCCCTCACTAAGCCACCTGAATTCATCCAGGTTAATAACCCTGCCATACTTTAAAACGTTAATCACGTTCATTAATATTAGGCCTGCTACTATGTGCTTACACACCTTACCGTTAATCATATTCCTCTCGCAGGTGCATTTAGCACCGTACTTGCCAACAGTGGTGTAGTAGTACTCATTCCTCCTGCTGTCCGACGAGAACCTAAGCCTAACACCAACCACCCCCTTCCCATCATCGAATATCCTTATTATCTCAGCCCTAGTGGGCCTATTAGCCTCATCCTCAAGTTGGAACTCCCTAGCCTTGACATTGTCGGATAGCCAATAGTAAATGTCTATAACCCAGTTTAGGCTTACGTTTAATTTATTGGATAGCTGCATTAGGAAGCTCCTCATCTTCTCAGCGTACTCCTCGCTTGTGCTCAGCTCCACCACACATCATCTACCTTTGGGGGGAGTTATTAATACTTTTAGCGCCCTCCCTCATTGCCATTGCCTTAACCGAGTACATGAGGTACTTCTTATACATCACCCTGGCCAGCGCCCTCTCAATGGATTCTCCGGATACTCTACCGTCGATTTCCCTCAGTACATCATTAATGCTAACGATGATATATATCCCGCATTTACTGCAACCCACCATTAGCTCATCACCACCGCTAATCATGGTTAACCTGGTTCCGCAGTAGGGGCATCTATATCTAAGGGCCGACGCCACGCCCCATACTGTATGTTCCTTTTAAAAGACTTATATGTAAAATGACCAGGTCTACCTCAGGCTAAGTCCATAATGCCTACAACTCCACTTACCATTAACAGGGCCATTACCAACATTACCCCCGTTAGGTATTATCAAGGATACCCTCCAGGCAGTCTTCAATGTTGCAGGGCATTGCATTCACATTAACCAGCCTAGGTAGGTAGAATATAGCCTTGGATGATGGGGTTGCCGTGCTCCTAATGCCTAACCCGTTGAATATTGGGGATACCATTGGGCATGTGTCTGTGATTAAAATTACGTTAGCCTCCTTAAGCCTACTAACCAGTTCAGGGTTCAGCATGCTTTTAACGAACCTTGACGTTGATATGACCAGTGGCTTCCTAAGCCTCCTAAAGCCATGCTTCTCAAGGACGCGCACCACTGTCATTATTTCCCCTAGGCTTGCGTGGGGGCAGCCCATGAAGAGTGCGTCATAGTCCCCTGGTTGCTCATACCTCAACTCAGGCTCATCCACAGTTAATTTATCGGGTTTATCCATCATGGCTGCGTACCTGCCCCAGTTAGGGTTAATCCCCTTAATGATGGCCAGTGGGGTTGGGGAGTAGGTTGCGTAGCTGGCTAGGAATGACTTAAGCAACTGCCCATCCCAACCCTCGTAATCCACCAGCGGAACCTCGCCCTTTAGCTTACTTGCAATCACCCTGCCCAGTAAACCGGCCTTAACCGGGTTTAACCTAGCATTAACCTTAACAATAACCCTAGGTACTCTATTCTCCTCAACGTAAAGCCCGAACCTAGGCACCTTACCGGCTATGGCAACGATTATGGTGAACGGCCCCGGCAGCTTCTCGGTGTAGGCATCGTTAACGGAGTTTATGTAGGCCACGGCATTTGACTCACCCCAGGCGTGTATTGAACCCGGCTGAGGCCTAATGAACTCGTAGGGTGCGCAGGTTAGCCACAGGCTTGCCCCCATCTTCGCCAGGTAGTCCACCACCTCCATCTGCTTCCTCATGAAGTGCTCACTGATGGGTAAGTTAGGGTTACCGTACTCAACCCCAGCCGGGTTAACAGTTGTGAAGACCCTGAACCTGGCTCCACTGCTTGAAATATCCCTAAGGTACTCCAGCCCAGCCTCACCTATGGTTAGGTAGCTGACGCCGCTTACGTGAACGGTATCCACGTCCAGTAGCCTATCAGCCTTAACAGCATCACCAACCTTAATGATGGCTTCAAGGGCCTTGGCCAAGTAACCCCCCTCCCTGAGAATCCTCTCCTCCTCCCTACCAATGAACACGTTACTAGCCAGCCCAAGCGCACTTAAAATGGTTACCCAGGCGTTACGCCGCTTTAGAATGCGCCGCCCTAGGCTGAAAGCGTTGATAACATTCCCTCAATCTCATTAATAAGCAGTCGTATGTCGTTCTCAGCCGCCTCGTCACTCCTATAGGGGCTTAAAACCCCCTCCCTATCCGGGCCGTTGTACTGGTACTGGTGGAGTAGTATCGCTATGCTTGCCATGTAGTTAACCTTATCACTAATCATCATGGCGACTTCCTTTAAATGGTTAGTCGGCATAGTGGCTATTACCCATTCCGACCTCTTAACCCTCCTACCACCCCTAATCTTAACCACACCGCTATACATCTTCTCCAATTCACCCATCTT
>JAPWUH010000116.1 GCA_028275645.1 Caldivirga sp. | reverse complement strand
GCCCTAAGGCTACTTACACCAAGGCCACTACTAACCATGCCAGTGGACACACCCCTCATAACCCCAGACTTGATAATCGACTTCGTGAGGAGAGGCATAGGTGTTGGTAAGCCTGTGGTTAACATGGTTGGGCCATTTGGCTACGTTGGGGTTACATTATTCAACGGATCAATGGGGGACTGGAGTGATGTTAAGTACGACACACCACTGGTCATGGATGTCGACACACCCGAGGACCTTAATAAGGCTAAGCGGCTATGTCGTGCATTGCTGCGGAGCAGCCGTCATAGCCTTTAAAGTTAATTTAACTAATGAGCCTATAAGGGGGCAGTTTTGGTTTTCATGATTATTTGTAGGGTTTGTTACCGTTGGTGGTGAGGCGATGGGTTTATTAACCCATTTCCAACATCCTTAACCGGTTACCCTGGGTTTCCGAGACCCGCAGAGGCTGGGAACCCCTGGCGACAGGGAGGGAGCCACTGCGGTGAGTGGGCCCAGGGAGACCGTCGAGAAGGAGACGGTGGGGATTTCATGAACCACCGCCTCCGGAGAGACGGTGAAACTTTAAGGCGCTGCGTGTTGCGTCACCCGTGAAGGTTCTGCTGGGTACGCCACCTAGGGCTGTGCCGAAGCCGTGGATCAGCTTCATCGGCGCAATAAACGTACCAGCCATGGTGAGCGCCTTTGAGCTACTCAAGGTTAAGGCCCCAGGGGACTCACCACTGCACACGCTACTGCAGCATAGTGGCGAGGTGTGGGTTGATTCAGGTGGTTACCAATTCCTAAGTAGGGGTATTGAAATTAGCATTGATGATGTTGCTAACGTTTACCTGCGGTTTTGGGATGCGTCAAGGTACCTATCACTAGACTATCCACCACTACCTACCGATGATGATGAGACTGCGTTTAAGAAATTCCTAAAAACCATTGAAGCCTATGCCAGGTTAAGTAGATTGCTTGAGGGTGAGGATATTGAGGTAACCCCCGTCATACACTACTACAGGAATGAGGAATTGGTCCTCAGGGTTATGAGGAAGATCATCGACTTCAACCCCAGAGAATTGGCTATAGGTGGGCTTGTACCGTACATCCTGGTGACTAGGAATGTACCTAAGAACAGTAGGTGGAGGGCGCTACTCTTCATAGCTAAGGTTATCGATGAATTTGATGGGATTGTTCACGTGCTTGGGTTAGGTAGCCCATCGATAACGCCAACCCTTGAATTACTTGGCGTCCACTCAACAGACTCATCAACATGGAGGGTGAAGGCGGCGTACGGTAAGGTTATTTTACCTGGCGGTGGGGAGAGGCATGTAACAGGCAGGAGGGTTAACTTTGGTAGGAGGGTTATTAAGCCCAGTGAACTTGAGGAACTCTACAACTTCCTGAAATCCACGGGATTCCCACTGCTCAGCAATTACCCAGACGGCCTCTACTCAAGCTTTGAATACAGGGCGTTGGTTAATGCCTGGGTTACGTTAATGAGCAGGGAGAAGCCGAGAGGCAGGAGCTTCAGGTTAATGTATGAGAGAGTTCAGGCACTCTAAAATATTCTTCATCTTCTATAGGTAATTCACTAAACCTTCAATTGAATGTGTAAGCTACCGCCATGGCACAGCTAACCCATAACCTTATCTTACGCATTAGTTGAATATCAGCCATGGAATTACGTCCAGTACTTCTCAAGCCATTAAAGGAGTCTTGTAATTATGTGAGAGTGGCCATTAAGGCTGTGAATCAGTCAACTTGCCTAACCACCTGGTTACGCCACCGTGATTTGTTAGCCTGCCTTTAACCTTAACTAGAAGTGGTATTGGAGTGGCCATACCGGTGACGTAGGCCTCATCAGGGTTGAGGGATTTCAACGTGGATAATTCATCCCCTGAAATGTTCTCTGCCACTGAGGCTACGTACTTGAGGTCAAGTGGGTTAATCATCCTCTTGAATATTTGAGTCATGCATTGACTGAGGACGTCTGGGTCTATTCTGGATGGCCTCTGGGAGACTATGCATAAACCAAGCCCAAACTTCCTACCCTCCCTGGCTATTCTAAGTATTGGTGACTTGCTTATGGAGGGTGTCTTTGATGGTGAGAAGTTGTGAGCCTCCTCTATTATGATGAACGTTGGCATTATCCGCCTCCTCTTAGCCATGTTGAAAACCATGTCAAGCATTAACGCTACCAATGCCTGCTGATCCATTAGGTCTAGGGTTGATAGGTCGATTACGTTTATCCCCGGCTTATTGAGCATACCCTCAACGTCAAGGAGCCTTATTGGTTCATCCCCGTAATGCTCCCCATACATGGTGATGAAGAATGGCCTGTTCTCAAGGAATGCCCTGAGCCTTGAAACCAGGGAGGATATTGATGACTCACCGGCGTAGCCCTTAGGCGCTGAGCCACGGCTCCTCTCAACGACCTCACTGATTAACTCATCTATTGTTGTCAATGGGGCATCTAGAGATGGGTCATAGGGCCAACCCTCCTCGAGAAGCCTCCTCTGGGTCTCGGTTAAACCATAGTAGTGTTTAAGCAGCTTAACCAGTATGCTAAGTGGCATGTTCCTTGGGTTAACCCCAACCCTAACGTACCTCCTAGGCTTGCCGAACCTACTGGCGTAGTACTTATCTATCTCACTTGTATCAACCCTACCAGGCACATAGATGTTAACCATTTCACTTAACTCCTCCGCCAATGGATCATCAACTGCTGGGTACTGCATACTGGAGTACTCCCCATGCGGGTCTATTATTATGATGGGCATCTTAACGGTTAAGGCCAACTCCTCGGCAATAACACCAGCCAGCCACGACTTACCTGAACCTGTTGAGGCAAGTATGGCGCAGTGATGAGTAGTGAGTTTCTCCGCATCCAGCTTGGCTGGTATGCTACTACCCTTAACCTCACCTATAGTTATCGATACACCGTTTATTGCAGTTAACCCACTTATCAATTCGCTTGAGGCTTCATTAACGTAAGTATATAGGCGTGGTGGGGCCATGGGTTGCCTAATCCTCGCCCCATCAACAACCCCTATCACCAACGCCTCTGCTAGGGTTATTGTTGAGGTTAACTCCAGGCTGAACCCATACTTCTTAAGCCTCTCAACTCTATCGAAACTGTTCATCTCCGCAAGTATCCTGTCATCAGTTAGGTAATTCCTCCTCTCAATCCTAGAGACCCTGCATAGGTAACCCTCACTGGTGACTACGTATTGCCCAATCCAAACCGATGCGTCATCAAAAACTCTGAACCTTATCCTCCTAACACCATCAACGCCATGTATTATGCCTATTGGCTTATCCATCAACATTGATGAAGCATGCGTGTTAATAGGTTAATTGGTTAAGATATGTTTATTTTGACTAGTATTAGGCCTGGTTATGTTATTCCGTTGCCTTGGCTTTGTATTGTAGTACTCTGTCGACCTCTGTGTTTACTCCAATCTCCTTTGTGTATCTTGGGTCTATTGCCTCTATGAGTATCCTCCACTCGTTGGTAAATGGGTCCTTTACCACGTTGCAGTACGTGTGTATTGGGTATTCTGGGTGTTCGTACATTGAGCCTGGCTTCCACTCAGCCATGAAAACCTCCTCAAGGTTAACACCCTTCAGGTCAATCACATAAGCCCCAAAATACTTGGTGACATGGGCATTATGGGCGAAGGTAGTCACGGTGCCTATGAACATTGGCCCATATGCGGATGGTACTATGTCTCCGTTTAGTAGGAATGCATCAGGCATAGGCCTCTGAGGCTTACCATCAATCGTCGGTAGGCCTAACTTAACCCAATTAATGCCGTCTTTGCTTGTTAATAGCTCAGTGTATGCGTGTGGTTGGTCACCCTGCCTAACTGCCTTGCATAGTGCAATGTACCTACCGTCAATGACGTTTATGGTGCAGTCCCTAGCCTCAGCACTATCGTAATCACGGTCAGTCCTAATGACGAAGCCCACTGGGCTCCATGGTCCACGTGGGTCATCTGAGGTGACTAGGAAAGTCTCCCACCTACCACCAACGTCA
>JAPWUH010000115.1 GCA_028275645.1 Caldivirga sp. | reverse complement strand
CTCCTCCTCAACGCAATTACCGCTGCTACTGCTGCTATTACGATGACTATGACTACTATTCCAACTACCAGTGCTGTGCTGATTACTGGCTTGGTTACGGTTACTGTGGTTACTGCTGTTGTGGTTGATACTGCAGTGGTGGTTGCTGTGCTCGTTACTGTTGCCGTTGATGTTACCGTTGAAACAGCAGTAGTAGTCGTGGTGGTAGTAGTGGTTGATGTAGTGGTGGTAACAGGAGTAGTCGTCGTTGTTGTAGTGGTTGTTGTAGTAGTGGTCGTAGTGGTGGTTGTGGTTACTGGCGTATACGGTATGTGGAAGTATGAGGATAGACATGCAAGGTTAACGGTCTTATCAGGCACCCAGCCTAGGAAGCTTGCTAACTGTGGGTCAATCTTCCACAGCGACCCATTAGCTGCAGCCTCAACTAGCGGTGGGACAACCCCAGGCGGTGCTATGGCACCAAATGCAGCATTCCAAAGCATTATGGGCAGTGCCTCACCCCATGGACCCTGAACGAAAGGTACCCATGAGAATAGCGTTAGGCACTTAACCCACCATGTTATGTCGAAGTCGCTCGGATCATAGTTGAACTGCTGGTTTTGAGTTAAATTAGGTATGACCGGCATGTAGTACTCATACCATGCAAATAACACCTTAAGTAATTCATTGTACTGCGGCATTCCTGGTGCTGTAGCCGCAAATACTATATTCCAGTTTGTTAGATTTATGTAGCCGAATGTTGAGTTTACGCACCAAACAATCGTGCCGTTTGGTGGTGTAAAGCCTGGTAGGCTACTAATGGTGACTGGTGTGCATGTGCCATTAGGCCACTGGAATGGCCAAGCCTTCGAGAGATTAAACGCTGGGAAGGTCCAGAATGGCGATGATAAGAAGCTAAAGTCCCCGTAACCCCTAGACCAAGTCAACCATGTTATTGCCATCTCATACTCACCATTAGGGAATATTGTACCCCAATAGGTAGCTGTATCCATACCTAAGAGGGTGGTTTTTATGCCGAATTGACTAAGTGTGGTTGCAACAACCGATGTGAAGGTCATCCAGTCTGTGAAACCTGATGGAGCTATCAATGTTACCGTTAATGGTGTCCCATTCGGTAAATACCATTGGCCATTCTTCTTATATAATCCAGCAGACTCTAGCAGTTGAGCAGCCTTGGTCCAATTCGTGCTGCAAGGCGTAACGATGCTCCATACGCTTGATGGGTAAGACTCTATTGAGGGTGGGAAATTAGCCACTGGGACAGGGTAAGGATCCGGCGTATATAACCCACCCCAGGCTAATGAGGCAGCGGTTCTGTTTATGATGTAGCAGAAGGCTTGCCTAACCTGTGGTATATTAAATGGGTATATGTTAGGGTTCAAAGTATAGCCATTAGTGGCATAGTGGGGTCCATTATACTCACCAAATCCACTTGCATTAAGTGTAGCCTCCTGTTGGAGTGATAGGCCTATGAAGCCTAGGTTAGCCTTCCTAGCCAAGAAGGCTGTCATTGCTTGTGTATTGCCCCCAATCCACCACTTAGTGTACTTCGGGTATATGTACCAGTCCTCGAAGGGGAATATCTTAATCCAACTAGCCAATAACGGTACACCATTGTAGTACATAGGTTCAAGCTCCAGAGTCTGGTAAGTTGGGCTTACATAAGTCACGTAGTATGGACTTAACGCCCAGTATGGTGCAACGAACTTAGTTATATTATTTGAGCCGAAAACCATGGCTTGGGTAACATTCATCGTCTTCAATGCATCAACAGCCCACTTCCAAACAGGCCACGGAGTTTCAATCCATGAGGTGAGGATGTAGTATGGCTGCTGTGGACTCCACTCGTAAAATATAAACTCAATTGTGTAATTATTCAATACCCTAATCTCTTCATCAACAAGGGACTGGTTTAAGAATGGTACATACCAACCAAATGCCTTAACACCAATGTAAAACTGGGCATAAACATCCCAAGCAGTGAAGGGCATAACAGCCGAACCATTAAACCAATACAAGTCATGCCTAAGATAAATTATAAAGGTCTTATTCTGAGGAAACATAGCCCAAGACTTAGCTAATACTGGGTAGAATTGGGCTGTTACTGGATTATAGAGTGCAAGTGGCATATAAGTACCAACGGTCCCTATTAAGTTACCTGGAGCATAAGGATTCCAAATAGGGACACCAGGAGATACTATTACAGTACTTGGTATAGCCTCGATTATGGTCACAGTAGGGGTGCTTGAAGCACGCACCACATTAACGCCATACATTGCCATTACTGCTATTGCTATTGCGGCTGCTAGGAGGGTGTATGTTTTACCGTTCATAGGATTTAATCATGCTTAAGTTTTATTTAAAACTAATTCCAAATAAGTTTGGTTCCCTTAATTGGAATAATCTTTAAATATGCGTTGGTAATCTTATAATGATGCCGTTAAAGTGGGGTATTTTAAGGGTACGCCTTGCTCATGATGACTGGTCTACCTTAACCGGTAAATTTAACAATGTTAATGTGCATGTAATTTCTTCAACCCCTATACCCGGTAAGGATAAGATTATCGCCATTACTGAAGTTTACTCGGATAACGTAAAGATACTTAAAGAGTTTTTGAATGAGGTTAAACGTTTTCACAATATCTATAGGTTTGAGGTTATTGATTCATATTCACGTAGGGGTAGGTCTATAGCCTTGGTTAACATTTTCACTAACTTTAAGGGTAGCATAACTGAGCTAGTTACGTACCATGATTCATACAAGTACAGTGAGGTTATGCATGGTGGCTTTGAGAATTGGACTATTTTAACGTGGATGAGGCCCCAGGACTTCCTCAGTGTGCTGCGTGAGAGGGCTGAGGTTAAGTCCTACACGTGGCTTAGTGTTAAGGATACCTCCTCTAGGTATGCCAGGGGTGCCTTAACTGGTTGGGAGTTGGAGGTGCTTAGGAGGGCTTATGAGCTTGGCTACTTTGATTGGCCTAGGAGGGTTAACCTAGGTGAATTAGCCAATATACTCGGCGTTAATAAGGCTACCCTGAGCTAGGAGTTGAGGATCATAATCCGTAAGCTAGCCTTAAAAGAACTGGAGGGTTCACGTAAATCCAACCTACTGCCTTAACCTTAAGCATGATGTAGGAATTAACTTCCGTATATGCGCAAAAACGAGAACGCAACTACACTTATGGTAGCGTTGAGGGGTATCTAAACTTAGCCATTTGATGATGGTTATTGCGTTTAGTTTCTAATAGCTTAAGTAGCCTGCCGCCTCATAATCATCAATTACGATGATGTGGTTCTTAAGGTCTCATGCTACTAGGCTTGGCTAAAGCCTGGATGACCCCCTCTCCCCCTATTGGAGTGGTTTTCTCTCTGGGTCTCGATTGTTATCTCTCTACGGGGTTACTAAGGTGCTGATTAGGGTTGGATTTAATGAATACTTCACTCCATGTCTCCATGTGGTGGGGTGACCTCACCCTAAAAGGGCTAGGCTTAACCAGTATCACGGCAACTACGGGAATCTCGCTCCAAGCATGATTATCTCGACGTTATGCCCAGTACCCTCATTTATTAACCTCACCCTTACCCTCACCACCATTTTCAACACCACTCCTAGCATACCACCTAATTATCCTATACTTACCGTACCTCAGCCTCATACGCACCTTACCCTTATCATTAAAAGTCCCCTTAGCCACATGAACTTCTACGGTAACTTCTTTAAAAACCCTACATTAAGTGTATACTGCTCCACGGGGTACCGAATCCATCGTGAACATCCATGGTACTTAAATGGTTTATGGTAAAGGTTCATGGTGTAATGCGGCAATAATGGTCAAGCCTCGCCCTTGAGGGCGGGGTCACCCCATTACGTGGGGGTTCCATGGCAATGGTTTATAAACACCAGCACTACTGGATTGCCCAGTAACCCCCATAGAGGGGGTAACGATCAAGACCCCACAGTGAAAAACCCGCCCCAAAAGGGCGAGGAGGGGGTCATCCTGGGCTACTTGCCAAGGTAGTTGAGGAGTATTAGGCATTGTGCGTTAAGATCTCAATGGCCTTATTAACAGTATCCTCAATAACCTTCATGTACA
>JAPWUH010000114.1 GCA_028275645.1 Caldivirga sp. | reverse complement strand
ACAAACCCCTGCGGCGAGGTTGCCCTATACCCATTCGAGTCCTGCAACCTGGGTAGCATTAACCTAACCAGGTACATTAAGGGTAATGGGGTGGATTGGGGTGAGTTAGCCAGTGACATATTCACGGCCGTCAGGTTCCTCGATGACGTGATAGACGCCAACCAGCATCCCCACGAGTACTTGGATAGGGCTAACAAGGCCAGTAGGAGGATTGGCCTAGGCATAAATGGGTGGGCAGACGTGCTGGTTGCCTTGAACATACCCTACGACTCACCTAAGGCTGTTGCCTTGGCTGATGCATTAATGGGCTTCGTGACGAGGGTTGCGGTTAGGGCTAGTATAGAGTTGGCCAGGGAGAAGGGGCCATTCCCACTTTGGCCATCCAGCAAGTGGAGGGGTGGTTTCCTACCCTGGAGGGCCCATGATGAGAGGATATCAAAGATGCTGGAGGTTAGGGGTGTTTCAAGTGATGTTGAGGAGTATTTGAATATTCTTAAGTTCGGCTACGGCGAGCTGGGTGACCTAGTTAAGGGTGCTGAGGAGTATTTAGTTAAGTTAAAGGCCACTGATGATGAGTTAGCCAGGGATGCATCAACGGTGGGTATTAGGAATGGGGCCTTGATAAGCATAGCCCCCGAGGGTTCAAGAAGCCTAATAGCTGGGGTTAACTCAAGTATTGAGCCAATATTCGCCATAGCCTACGTGCGCAACCTAAGCATAGGTAGACTCATTGAGTACAACTACACAGCCCTAAGGAAGCTCAAGGAGGCTAATGCCCTTGATGAGGAGACGACGTCCAAGATCCTTGAGACCGGTATGATGCCCAGTAGCCACCCCATGCATAGGCTGCTTAAAACGGCCAATGAAATACACTGGAGGTGGCACGTCTACATGCAGGCAACCTTCGCCAAGTGGAGTGACAGCGGGGTCAGTAAGACTATTAACATGCCCAGTAACGCAACCAAGGACGACGTGGATGGCGCCTACCGCCTAGCCTGGGCCCTGGGGGCCTTCGGCATAACTGTGTATAGGGATAAGAGTAAGTCGGTTCAAGTAATCTACACGGGTGTTGAGGGTGGTGTGGCTAAGCCTAAGGGCGAGACTAAGGCTATTAAGGTCACTGTTAAGGCCATTAACCTGAATAGGGATATTGAGGAAAATAAGCTTGAGGAGATTGGGGAGACTGATGACCCAGCCTGCAGGACGGGGGCCTGTGGTTAATGTTAAAGACACCACAATAGTTAATAGCACCACCACAATTAATAAAAACAATGATTAACCAAGCCGACGTTAAAAAGGCCGTTAAGGACTACGTTAAGTCGAAGGGCGTAACAGGCATAAGGTTCGTTAAGGTTACCTTGAATAGGGGGAGCGGCACCAGCGTACACATCTCCCTATACCTCGACAAGCCGATTGAGTTAACGTTTTTTAACGGGCTTATCGACGAGTTGAGCAGGAGGTATGGGTTGAGGAACTGGTTAATATACGCACCCCACGGTAGGTTAATTAGGCTAAGCGCCACATCAACATAACAATCCTCTTAGCTACAACTCAGCCTATACGTGACCAGCTCAGCGTAGTTATCACCCCATGCCCTTATTAACGATACCCTATCCACGGGGATTTAACCGGCAGCGTGCTTAAGTCGATGTAACTGAGTAGCGTCATTAAATATTGGGGGTTAACCTTAACCCTCACGTAGGCTACCGTCAAATGCGGCTTAAAGTCACCCAGGTACCTATCAGCAATGTTAACTCCAGAATCCCTAAGCGCATTAATGATCAGTGCCCTTAACATGGCCAATAACCCGTGATCATTAATCTCAATAGCCAACACCCTAGGCTTAACTAGGCTAGGTAACAGTAAAGGTTGACCTAGTTCAACCCTAAAGCACGGAAAGCCCTCAACAACACGCCTCAACTTATCACCAACACCACCACTGGGCTTCCTATCACCAATGTAAAGCAGGGTAATGTGATGGTTACCCTGCTTAACCGGGACCACGGGTAATCCGGCTAGTGCCTTAGTGAAGTTAAGCCCGGTAACCATAACACCGTAGAAGTAACCCATACCAAGCACCAGTGGGTCCAACTAAAATAAATTATAGTCAACCACCTGAGGGCATTAGGGTAATCATCACTAGCTTAGACCTAAGAACCAGGTACCTCATGCCCTTAAAATTCTCTATACCATTTCTAATATCAAATGTATTAATTAGAAATGGTTTAGCATTTTATCATTATGACCATTATTGGCCTTTGCTGCTCATTACCCTTAACTCGGCTAAGATCGGTATTTCCCTAACCATGTCCTCAGTGACGTACTCCCAGTAAATGCCCAATGGCTTTGGGTTAACCCTACTAACTCGAATCACCCTAGTGGGTGTTACCACTATGTCAACAGGTAGGTCAAAGGGCTCCCTGGGTATTTCATCATTAACAAGCTGCAGTTCATGGACTGTGGTGACCACTGGCGTTTCCTCACCGACCTTACCAAGCATCCTCATTATACCCCACTCTATTTCCGCATAACCATGGCTCTTACCTAACCTGGCCCCAGTCCTTGGGTTGACGGCTACAGACCCGATTATGATCAGGTCGATTGTGGGTGAGTCCCAGGGCTTTATGGGGGTCCCAAACCTAAAGGCTCCACTTATTGTCGAGGCTTCCCTGTAATGACTCCTCAGTATTTTACCTGGGTCGAGCATTAGGAAGCCCTCCTTAATCCTCGGCGTTGGCATTATGAGCAACTTGCCGGTCTCGAGAACGAGCTCCCTGCACCTCCTCTGCGGCGAATCAGGGTTAACCTTGACGACACGGGCCCTACGGAACTCGGGCAATGAGGCAGCGAGCTCGCAGGCCCTTTCTGAGCCTATGAAATTCGGTATTCTCCCATAAGTGGGCCTTGGAAATGCTGCCACGCCCCTTTCCTCAAGGAGCCTCCAAACCCTATCCCTAATAGCCTGCTTAACATCCTTAACAACAGCCATTACACCCAACGCTCATCATTGAATATTAAATTTAGCCCCATTAGAATTAATAGTCATCTAATAAAGACTTTAAACCAGGCCAGTGAGACCGCTGCGCTTTACCTTTGATTCCGGCTTAGGAGGAGGTTTATAGGGAATCTATATTTTTATATTTTTATTCCCACTATTTCGAGTTCACCAATGATGGGGTTAGAATCGTGAATAAGAATGGGGACTCCATTTTTATACCCAGGTATTTGGCGTTGAGTGAAATGTGTTACGAGTACGATGAGGGTTCAGGATTCGTCACAATTGTTATTAGGCATGATGGCGAAGCCTACATCTTCAGGATACACCGGCAGCACTTCGATAGGGTTAGGGAGATGTTATCTAGGGCTTGGGGAGTGGATTTAAGGACATGCTCGTAACTAACAGCTCAGCAGGGTGGACTTCGATGAATCCATGTAGTCAATGCTAAGAACATTACTGAGGCTAACACCAAGACCCTTGGTTATGGCTTTAATGCCCCGTTCCCCGCATCCCAGTGACCCTAATCATCCTTCATCTCTTGTCGGGCCTTGCCCCCATCCTTGGGGCATCACTGGCTCAGGTTGCCTCGGGGCTGGCTCCTAGCGGGGCGACAACCCCACTAGGACTGAGAAGTTTTATTTTATCCGAAATTTAAATGTCTTTAGCTTTAGCTAGTGTAGTGTTAAAAGTAGTCAATGAATGCTGTCATTTTTAAACATTAAGTCGTTTACCTTTAGAGGTGCTTAAAGGAGGGTTATCATTCAACGCCACCGCAATACTGGTGATCCGCATACACGACTTAGCCCATGGCTATTATGGATGGTTAGTTAAGGGTTTATAAAATCACCCAGGTTATCTGCATGTGTTTAAGAGGGGTGTGGAGCACCTGGCTGAGCCCTATAGGGTGGTGGTGTCTAGGCTACTGGATGCTTTACTAAGCCTCTATGGCGATAACCTAGTCTCCCTCGTGGTTTACGGTAGTGTGGCTAGGGGTTGCGCCAGGAGGGATAGCGACCTCGACCTGCTCGTAATCTTCGAGGACCTGCCCAGGGGCATCTTCGAGAGGATTAAGATGTTTGAGAGGGCTGAGGACCTAATTCAGCCGCTTCTTGATGGCTTAATGGATTCAGGCTACGCCATAGCCCTATCA
>JAPWUH010000126.1 GCA_028275645.1 Caldivirga sp. | reverse complement strand
AGGATGTGTTATTACCGATTACACCCATATCAACCAGGATTTTAGCCAACTCTATAACATCCCCAGCTGCCAGGTCCCTAACCCTCTTATTAATCAGGTGCCTCGGTACGTTGGATTCACTTAACCCGTAGAAGTGCCTAAGAACCTTGACTACCCTCCTATTGGGTTGTGTAAATAGTTTACTGGTTAATGATTCAATCGCCTTAACGTCACCGCAGGGTTTGGGTAGTGGGGTTAGTTCGACTATGGTTGAGTAGACCCTTGGCCTGGGCCAGAAGGCCCAGGGTGGAATATCCCTAATAACCCTTATTGAACTTAGGCATTGTGCAATGACGGAGAGCCTACCGTAATCCCTCGAACTAGGCTTAGCCGTAAGCCTCCTGGCAACCTCCCTCTGGAGGGTTACTATTATCCTTCTGGCGCCGTAGCTGGTGAGCATCCTCAGTAGTAGTGGTGATGTGATGCTGTATGGGATGTTTGAAACAACCGTTAAGCCTGGGGGTGGGGTGTATGTTAAGGCGTCGCATATGAATAGGTCAGCATCGGTGGGTATTAACCCAAGGACCCTGGCAACCCTAACCATGGTGGAGTTCACGTCGCATGCGGAGACCCTCCTAGCGTATTTTGTTAGATAATTGGTTAAGTAACATAACCCAAAGCCCACCTCAAGCACATCATCGCCACTGGTTAAACCGGCCACTTGGTTGAGGTAAACTGGGTCAACCATGAAGTGCACGTCACCCCCAACCCTAACCCCAAGCCCCACCGCTGCCTTAGCTAGCCTAATGAGAGTCCACTTATCAGCGGCGTAAAGGTCATTAACACCCAGCACGGGACCTGCTGTGCTTAATCCATGGAGGCTTTTAAAGCTGGTGGATTCGTTAATGGGAATACCTAGGATAGGTTGGGTTAACGCTGGGGTTAGGGATCCTGAAACAGTCGCTGAGCACACGTTGCTAGTATCCTACATAGCGGCCTCACTGGCTAAGGAAATGGGGCTTGATGCGGGTAAGGCAGCCCTACTGGCCCTAATACACGACGCAGCCGAGTCCACCCTTGGTAATGTGCCAAGGGCTGTTAGGGATAGGGTTGGGTTAAGCAACTGGAGGTTGCTTGAGATGGGTGTCCTCAGCGAGCTTGGGTTTGGGGAGGAGTTCAGCGAATACGCAGGGTTAAGCAGCCGGGAAGCCCTAGTGGTGGCTGTAAGCGATAAGTTAGCTACGTTAATCAGAGCATGCCAGTACGCCAAGCAGGGGTATGATACGGCTGATTTAGCTAAAAATTACTTAAACGAGGTTAGGGAGTTACTGGGTAGGTTGGGGAATAGCAGGTTGAGTGATGTGATTGAGGGGTACCTGGCCGACTGCGGGGATTTAACTAGGAACTAGGAACCAGTCTTAACACCCTCAAAGGTAATGCCATCCACGGTGGTTAAGTCTCCGCGGTAGAGGAAGCTCACCTGCCTTAAAGTCGCCAGGTAGTCAAACCTGTTCAGGGCTGATACGGCGTCAATGGGGACGATGACCCTATACCAGTTCAACGCGGCACTACTGGCGGTGTGGAGCACGCATATGTTAGCCACGGTGCCTGTTATGACTAGGGTGTCAGCCTTAACGACGTGCCTGAGCACGTAATCAAGGTCTGTGCCGAAGAAGGCGTCGTACCTCCTCTTCCTAACCACAACGTCATTAGGCTGGGGCTTAAGCTCCTCAACAACCTCGGCGCCCCAGGTATCGGCCACGCAGTGCTCACCCCAAATCCTGAACTCTGGGTCATCCCTGAAGTGCCAGTCCTGAGTGTAGATAACCCTAGCCCCAGCCTCCCTAGCTTTCCTTAGAAGCCTAAGTATTGGTTCAATGGTCTTCTCGGCGTCGGGTACGTAAAGCCTGCCATTCCTCCTAACGAAGTCATTCTGCATATCCACGACAACCACCGCCGTCCTGGATGGATCCAAGGTAACCCTCTCCTTAACCTCAATCTCCGGGGTTTCCACAACCTCCTTAATCCTCATGGGTTAGGGGAGGCAACCCCCCTTCATAAAACCTCTGTAGCATTCACCTGCATGGCCCTGAACACACCTCCACCTTAACTGGTGTGCAAAAACTGCACCCACGTGACATCGAGGGTTTGGCTTAGGGGTGGGTGGCTGCAAGTAGGATTACAACGTAGATGAGCAGCGGTACTAGTGGTAATGCATCAAGCCGGCTTAACCTTAACTTGGGCTTGGCGTCGGGGATGCCGTAGTACTCTATGTATTGGGCTAGGTTTATTGAGTAACCAACCCCACTCACCACCAGCGAGTTGACTAGGGGCCTTGGCTTAACCCTACCCAGCGACCTAAGCACGGTTAAAGCCTCATCGAGGGCCATGGAAGCGTTCAGTAGGTACCTTAGGGCTAGCACAATTGAGTCGCCAAGGGCCCCTAGGCCCATTAGGCGCATTACGTACCTTAACTCGCTAAGCCTAAGGAGGGCTAAGGAAGCCACAACGCCGGACATGAAAATTAGGACTAGTGTTGATAAGATTGTGGCCTTGATTAAGGCCGTGGTGAGTTTGACGCCACTCAACAGCATCACCAGTAACCCCGTGGCCTCCGATAAAACCCACACCAGGGACAGTGGTCTTAACCTACTGGTTAAGTCGCCTATCGAGACTAGGTAGGCTAGGGATATGGCCAGCCCTATCAACGTAACAATCACCAGTTCGCTCAGGTTCATGAACCAGTAGGATGCTAGGTATGGTGCTAGTGAAGCAGCCACCATTACTTTACCGGCGATGGACATGTGGCTTAAAGGACCCCTAGCCCCCTTAACCACGGGTTTAACCCACCTGTAGGCTACCCCCACCTATCCTCACCTCAGCCACGTACCCATCCCAACCCCTCAGGTAGTAGGCCTCGGGGTTATTGATGAGGGCTGCGAAGTGTAGGTCCTGGGTGGCAATAATCACCCTTAGGCTTGCCTCGTTAATGAACCTAGCCAACTCAACCCTATACCTAGCCGAAAGGCCGGAGGTGGGTTCATCCATAATCAGTAGCCTTGGCTTAACCAACCTTGCTATGGCAAGCAGCAGTAGCCTCTTCTGGCCCTCGGATAGGTGCATTGGGTCATCATCAATGTTAATGTTTAACTCAAGGCTCTTCAATTCACGCCTAAGAGACTCAAGGTTAATTGCCTTACCTGCAGCCTCAGCCAACTCCATGTAAAGACCACCCACGGTGTCGGACATGGAAGCCACTATGTTCACGTCCTGGGGTATGTAAAGGGCCGGGCGTGGGTCTTCAATGTAAACCCTGCCTCTACTGGGTTTAACCACCCCTAGTATTAACCTTAGTAGCGTTGACTTGCCTCCACCGTTAGGCCCCATGATAATGACCCTGTTTGACGATGCCGTTAAGTTAATACCCCTAAGCACGTACTCATCATCATACTTAAACCAAACATCGCTCAGCCTAAGCCAACCCTGGGCATTAGCGTTATCATTAACTGTGCTTAGGGTTAAGCCGTGGTTGTTTAACCTGGTTAACCGAGCCTTATCCACCTCAATTAGCTTGCCATCACTTAACTGGAATACCCTATCCACTAGGCCCAATACGTGCTCGTACCTGTGCTCAAGCATTAGAACAGAGCCGCCCCTTCCCTTAAACACACTGATCACATCCATTAACCTCCTTATCGCCTCAACGTCCAGGTGGGCTAGCGGCTCATCCATTACAATGACCTTGGCCCTACTCGCCATTATCTTGGCTATTGCTAGCCTCTGGAGTTGGCCCATTGATAACTCGGTCACTAGCCTACCCCTC
>JAPWUH010000113.1 GCA_028275645.1 Caldivirga sp. | reverse complement strand
GACTATTGATAATGATGTTTTTGGTACTGATTTTACTATTGGTTTTGATTCTGCTGTTAATGCTGCTGTTTCTGTTTCTGAGTCCTTTAGGACTACCTTGATGTCTCATGAGAGGGTTGGTGTTGTTGAGGTTATGGGTAGGGAGGCGGGCTGGGTAGCATTACACACAGGACTAGCAACAATGGCAGACGCAGTGATAATACCTGAGAAGCCGGTTAGCTGGGATTCGGTGGTTAGGAGGGTTAAGGAGGCCTACGCCGATAAACACTGGGCCCTTGTGGTAATCTCCGAGGGTGTTAAGGAGTATGGTGGACCGAGGGATGAGTTTGGGCATGCTAGGTTGGGTGGTGTTGGAAACGAACTGGCCAGTTACATAGAGAAGGCAACAGGCATTGAGACAAGGGCAGTAACCCCAGGGCACATAATAAGGGGCGTGGCACCAACAGCCTTCGACAGAACCCTAGCAATCAGATACGCCACAGCAGCATACGAGGCAATTGAAAATGGTAAATATGGTATAATGGTCGCCTACAGTAATGGCGAGTTAACTCACGTGCCCATCGTTGAAGTTGTCGGTAAGAATAAGTTGGTCAGTGGATACTGGCTAAGGCTCTACGAAACCTACTGGGGAGACTTAAGCTGAAACCTTAAAATGTAGATACAGTGGTTCACACATATCTTATTTCTTATTTCTCGTTTCTTCTACGTACCTGTGGGGGTATGGTGTAGGGTCTTGTCCCCCTCCAAAACTCCTCCTCAACCTCAGTGGGTAGGTTGTACTCCACGGGGTCCCTGACCCCATTAATCTTAAATGCTAATCTACGCATGTAGCATGGCCCACAGCGGCCACAGTGCTTAGGCCCCTTATCATAGCAGCTCCACGTTAAGTGGAGCGGTGCACCCACTTCAAGGCCAAGTTTAACTATCTCGTGTTTAACCAGGTGGCCAACTGGCATTAGCAGTTCCACGTTCTTATTAGGCCCCACGGCGTATGGTAGAGCTTGGTTGAGTAGCCTTATGAACTCCATTTCGTTGTCTGGATATGCACCAGCCTCCTCTAGGTTAATACCGGTGGCCACGTAGTCGTAGCCGTATGCCTCGGCTATGGCTGTTGCTAGGGCTATGAAGATGAAGTTCCTGGCTGGGACCCACTCATGGGCGAACTCAGCCCCAGACACGCCATCCCTCCTCCTATTTATCTCACCATCACCGAGTAGTGGGGAGTGCCTAACAATCCTGAAGAAGTCCATGTTAACCTCAAGCAATGGTACATTAAGGAAGTCGGCTATCCTCCTCACTGCGACCTCCTCAGGTCCCTCGGCCACGTGGCCATAGTTAAAGTGCAGTAGTGTAACGTCGTAACCCTGCTTAACCAGCTGTGTAGCAGCCGTGGTAGAGTCAAGGCCACCGCTGGCAACCACAAGAACCCTCTTGGGATTATTCCCATCCCTACGCAGGCTTAGCCTTCTCCATTCACCGTTATTTGAAACCTCAACCACGCTGTAGGGCTCAATCCTCTTAATGACATTAGCCTCCCAGGGTGGCTTATTGGGGTCTTCTAGGTAGGTGTCGAGGCTTGAGAAGAATAGGGCGTTCAATTCCCTATCCCACATTACGTAGAGCGGCTTGAAGTTAACGGCAAGCCATAGTTTACCAGGCCTCCTCCTATCCATTATAGCTAGTGCAAACGAGCCCACAACATCATCCCTAAGCAACCTTTGAAGGCCCTCAAGTGACCCATCCCACACCTTCTCAAGTAGTGGTGGTAGTATTGATGAGTCTATTTGGCTGATCTTCTTCACACCATACTTACCCTCCAACTCTACGTCATTGGCTATGGTACCATTGTGAGAAACCGCAATGTTATTACTAATCATTGGTTGAATGTCATTAAGCCCCTTCTCCCTAACGTACTCAGTCGTTGGTTCAGCCCTATTATTGGCTATAGCAGCGACGGCATCACTATTAAGTATCCTTGGGTAGCTTGGGAGGGTTTCACTAGCCCTACCAAGTGCCTTAAACACTTTAAACTCACCACCCCTACTTAACGTTACAATACCCCAACTATCCCTACCCCTCTCCTCAGCCTTAATCACAATATCCCTAAGCTTACTCTCGATTAACCTAACCCTATCCTCATCAGGTTCCCCGAATATTAAAACCCCGCTGACTGAACATTCAACCATTGGAGTCGGGCTTAACGCACACTTAAATCATTTATGCTTAAGCATTAGCTAAGCTACATTAAGGCCTTTTCATTCCCAGTGCCGTGACTATTGCCCTGTTGAAGGCTTGACCCATACATCATCCTATGGACCTCGTCAAGCAGCACCACTAGTGCTTCTAAAACCATCTTCTTGTTAATGGCTATCAATGGCACCACCTTGACGTCTGGTTTAACCCCTAGTATCGTCCTCACGTCGCTTATTTTGACCTTCGCTATGTCTTGTTTATTAGCCGCAACTATGTGGGGCGTTGTTGGAAATGTACTCGTGAAGTAATTGTACATGAATATTGCCGACTTAACAGACTCAAGCGATGATGAGTCAACCATGAATATGTATGCATGCATACCCCTGGCTATTATTCTCCACAGGAAGTTAAACCTCTCCTGGCCTGGTATGCCGAAGAGGTGAACCACAATATCATTAACCCTTATCTTACCGTAATCAAAGGCTACCGTTGTGCTCTTACCGGGCGCAGGAACATCAGTCTCAATGGGCACAACTTCACTTAGTGTCTTGACGAAGGTTGTCTTACCTGCGCCATAGGGCCCGGCGATAACTAGCTTAAACACCTTAACCATATTACTCACCCTTAGCCTCCAATTCCCGTAACTTACCTTTAAAGTAATCTAACAGTATAAGTATATCCTCCTCGGTTAATTCATCCCCCTCAACAGTGATCGCGGGTTCAATGGCCTTAGCCCTATTTATAATCTCCCAACTCATCTTCACTAGCTTATCCACGTACCTGTCAAGTAGGCTTAATGCACCTTCAATTAATGTTGGGTTCGCTAAAAACACTACCACTAAGTCGCCGCTCCTAACAGCATACATAAGTACATTATTTGACTTAACCTTAACATACTTAATACCATTGACCTTATTTATGAAGTTGACTAGGAATGCTGCTAGGCGCATTAACTCACCTGGTACATCATTGGCCAATACTATGTCGTTATTATTGAAGACCAGAACCCCAAGTAAGTCAATCCCCAACTCCTCATTAATTACCTTAATCATTGAATTAGACTCAGACACAGCTAATGTGCAAATAACCAGTATTGTATTTATGTTTTTTGCTGTCTTTAAATAAGAGCCCTGTTATGGATTGCACCAGGCTTCGCATTTAATTAACTGTTTATGGGTATCGACTAACCGTAGGGTAGGCTACAATTATCCATTAACCCCGGTATATTAAGGGTTAATAAACATGCGGTGGTCGTAACTATTTTGCAATTACCAAGAATCATCATTTAGAGGTGAGGGTACCTATCATGCTTAGAATCTCCTTACTCGTTAATGTGCCTATGCTCCTCACGTTACCCTGCGTTATCATTAACCAGCCATTACCTATCCTGTAAAACTTAACCTTGGCAGCACCATCTATTGATATTCTGCTTGAGGAGCCTATGAATGGGTCAACCATGGCTATGACCGACTCTAAGTCCCCCTCCTTAACCTCAACTTCATTACCATGTTCAAGTATCCCCATGAAGCTACCCTCCCCCCTCCTAGCCACTAATAAGCGAAAACTCCTACCATCCGAAATAATGTAGGTAATCTTCATTAATTTAGGGAACAGGGGCTAGGCTTTATTTTTTGCGTATTTTTAACCTAACAGTAATACTTTAAAAGAGCGCTAATTATTAAATTTCATGCTTGTCTCAAGTAAACTATTGGGTACTGCAATACTCACTCTGGTGGTACTGACGGCTACGGCAATACTTGTACCTCTACACACCAATGCCGCAGTACTCTCTCATACAATGATCAGGGGGCCTCAGGTTGAGGGTCAGGGCCAGGTTGCAAGCCTTAATTAGGCTGGTTATGCGGTGCCCGCCGAGGAGGGTACTGTAACCTCCGTTGAGGGCTCATTCATAGTACCGCACTTAACCTGCACTGGGCAAAACACCTACGTTGCCCTTTGGGCCGGGTTAGATGGTTAC
>JAPWUH010000112.1 GCA_028275645.1 Caldivirga sp. | reverse complement strand
ACGTAGGCGGTGTAGATTAATAGGGCCAGTGAGGCAACGGCCGCCACCTGGGGTGAGTTGTTGAGGAAGCCCACGTAGGCCACGACCACCATGACTATGGGCTGGGCTACAGCCCTAACCTGGTCAACGACCTCACGCCTAGTTAAGCTCCTTAAAACATCCCTCAACCTACCGCTTACCCTCACCACCGCTTACCCTCACCTCCTTATCAGGCTGGCCTCTGGTGTCTCAACACCCTTAATAACGTCCTCAATAACCTTCTCGGGGCTAACCGACGTTGAGAATATTCTATGGGCAAGCACGTAGGGGGCCACCTTAATCACATCCTCAGGGGTTACATAACCCCTCCCATGCAGCATCGCCCAGGCCCTTGCTAATCGGCTCAGCATCTGTATGGCCCTTGTGCTTGCGCCAAGCCTAACCCCCTTATACTCCCTGGTGGCCCTAACTATGTTAACTATATAATTGGCCACGGGTCTCGTTAACTTAACGTTGTCGACCTGGTCAATGAGCCTAATAACCTCCTCCACGGACACCACCTGCCTAACCAACTCAACCCTACCCAGGTTGGTGTTCATGCTGACCTGAACCTCCTCATCAAAGCTTGGGTAGGTTAAGTATATCCTAGTCATGAACCTGTCAAGCTGAGCCTCTGGGAGTGGGTAGGTGCCGCTTAGCTCCCTCGGGTCCTGGGTTGCGATAACCATGAATGGCCTTGGTAGTTTAAAGGACCTCCCACTAATGGTCACCTGCCCCTCCTGCATGGCCTCAAGTAAACCGGCCTGCGTCTTGGGTGGGGCTCTATTAATCTCATCGGCGAGCACAATGTTCGCGAATATAGGGCCTAGTTTAACCTCGAAGTCGCTTACCTTAGGGTTGTAAACCACTGTGCCAACCACGTCACTTGGGAGTAGGTCTGGGGTGAATTGAATCCTGGAGAAGCTTAGGCTAAGCGTCCTGGCAAAGGCCTTAGCCAGCGTCGTCTTACCAACCCCCGGCACACCCTCAAGTAGGACGTGCCCACCGGCCAGTAGGGTTGCGAACATTACCGTAGCCTCCTCCTCATAACCAACGACAACCTTTGATAATTCAGTGAGCATCCTGCTGAGCACTGTGTCAGCCCCTGTTGAGTTACTCACCGTAAACACCCCTACTCGTTAGGTAGAGGTAGAGGTAATAAATTAGTAACGCCGGTAGCACCAGGAGGAAGCTAACCCCCACGTAGTTCACACCATACCTGGTAAGTAGCTCACCCAGCCCACCGCCACTTGACGACGTTGGCAAACCCCTATAGGGCTTAAAGTCAACCCAACCACCGTAGTAAAACTCAACCCATGGCAAGTAACCGTACTCAAGGTACTCCCCATCGTACTTAATCGGCACCGTGCCCAATATGACCCTGGCTGGGTAACCCAAAGCCCTGTAGAGGTACATGGCCACTGCGCTCGCCACTGATGGGCCCCAGGTGGAGTTGAAGAAGGAACTAACCTTAGCCTGGATGGTCTTGTTTTGAAGCATCCTTAGGATAATTAACGAGGCCTCTAGGGGGTTTGACGAGTTGACGCTTATCGGCATAGCCACGGTGTACCTGTATAGGAGTGCATAGGGGTCATTAATGGCTCTTGATTCAGCGCCACTGATGCTGCACACATCAACACTATACCCTACTTCACTTACCGGGTTACTTACCAACAGGACCTTACCTGGCTCAATGAGGAGTAGGGTTGAGGATGGGTTAGTGTACCTAACCTCAACATAACGTGCAACCAGGAACCGACCCCCCTCATTAACCGGTATTGGTATTGGTATCACGGATTCAGGGTGTATGAAGTAGGCCGTGACGTTGATTAACCTGCAGTCTGTGGCGTTACCAGTGTAAATGCTTAACGTGTAGGGTGGATTAACGAAGTTAACTATGGGCTTAAGCGTATAATTAAGGCTATAACCCCTCGTCACATTATCGAAGACGTAGAACCTCAGGTAAACTGGGATGCTGGAATCAACCCTAGCCACCAATTCAGGGGACCTGATAATAAGCAGTATGCTGGTTGGTAGTGCATTCCCAGCCCCAGCCCCTGAACTGTATGTGTAGGTGTTGAAGATGCCGTTGAGGACAGCTCTGAAGGTTATGGGCATTAATGCACTTAACATTAAGTTCAGGGATGTGTAGTTCGTGATAAGCATGGATGAGTTAACCACCGTCCCATTGAACCTAACCACTGCCAGGCAACCCACCAAGGGTATGAGTGGGAGGTTGATTAGGGGGCTTGTTGAGTTAGGGGGGTACTTGGCTGGGATCGGCACGGTGATGCATGGTATGGAAACCTCACTAACGTTTAACATACTTGATACCCCAACCACCAACCCACTGCTGGTGCTGTTTATGAGGTAGGCACCACCGTTCACTATGTACATCTTGCCGAAGGAACCCTCGCAATAAGCCCCACCAAGCCTCATGAACTCCTCCGCATAATTACCGAACAGGGTTACGTTTGAAAATAGGCCAACGGTGTGGGTTATGTTGAAGCCTGGGCTAGTAACAGTCATGTTGACCACGGTACCGTTAATGCTAGGTACTATAACGCAGGAGGCGTTACCGAGGACGGATAATAATGCGTATGCCATTAGCTTTAGGGAAAGTAATATTAACACCGTCTTAGTTCACCTAACACGTGAAGGTTAAGGAAGGCTATAAATACTTTATTGCAGCGGTGATGCTGATCAGCGTAGCACTGGTGTCGCTGCCCCAAAGCGAGGTTCTAATAACGCCGCTTAACGCCTCAACAGTTAGGTACATCCCATTGATGGTCAGTTACAATAACTCAATGGGCGTCCTCATATTAACCAGTCCAACAATGTCCAGTATAGTTAATGAGTTTAATGTTAAGCCACCAATGCGTAACCTAACTCAAGCCGTCGAGTTCAGCGGGTTCCTCATACTTAACAACAGACCCTACTTAGCATACGGCGTAATGGAGGTTCAATACACCCCTAAGGGGGGTGGTTTAATCAAGCTTGTGATTTACATAAGCTCAACGGTGCCGCTTAAAACAACTCCGCAGCCGGGTAATGGTGGATTAAACTCGAGTCAACTAGTCAACTCAAGCAACTTGAATGTAAACAGCACCAGTGAGGGTGAGTTGATAAGCCCAATGGGGCCCATTAACCCCTATGTTGACTACGGTAACAACACAATGATAGGCCGCTTCATACCACCCGGCCTTGAGAGGGGCATGAGGGGTATTGAGGCATACGCCAACACTACGTCAACCACGACGTTAATTAAGCCTGTGAATGCATTGTACCCACCAAGCTCAATTGTTCTACTGGCGCTGGGCCTAGTGTCAGTATTATTGACGGTACTGGTTGTGGCTCAGCTTAGGGTTAATGAGGATTGCGCTGTTAGGGGTATGAGGAGGATAACCGGTAGGTTGAATAAGGTTTTAAGGATCTATAGGCCCGACTTAACCAGCAGCGACGTGGCCAAGTACCTATCCTACTTCACGAGTGACCACGCATTAATATCAAGCGTCATATCCATGTATGAGAAGCATATTTACGGTGATGAACCTATAAACTGCAGGGAGTACAATAGATTGGTTAAGGAGTTGGCACGCATGATTAAGAGGTTTTAAGCGGCATGGTAGTACTATAATTTTTTAGTGCATTACTTCTTAACGACCCTAGGTATTAACCCAGCCCTAATGGAATGGTCGACAAGTATTATGGCTGTCATTGCCTCGGCGGCTAGTATGGCCTTGGGTGCTGTGGATACGTCGTAGCGGCCCTTGAAGACTATGGTCACCTCCTCCATCCTCTCAAGGTCAACCGTCCTCTGGGGCTTCCTAACGCTTGGGGTTGGTTTGAAGGCAACCCTAAGCCTTATGGGCTCCCCAATGCTCATCCCACCCAGCATCCCACCAACCCTATTCGTCTCGAGCCTGGGCCTACCATCCCTAAGCCTTATCTGGTCATTAGCCTCACTGCCCCTCATCCTGGCTAGTCTAAACCCATCCCCAAACTCCACACCCACGGCGCTCGGTATCGACATTATGGCCTTGGCCAAGTCAGCCTTAAGCTTATCAAAGACAGGCTCACCTAGGCCAGGCGGCACCTCGGTGGTTAACACCTCACCAATGCCGCCAACACTGTCCCCCTCCGTGGCCGTTTTAATGAGTAGGTCAACAGCCCTCT
>JAPWUH010000111.1 GCA_028275645.1 Caldivirga sp. | reverse complement strand
GATTAATAGGATTAACTACGAGGCCTCCGGGGGTGAGGAGGTTTACCTAGAGGTCATTGACAATGAGGACACGCTCTACGGCATACTGAGGCTTAGGATACCTAACAAGCCCCATAGGCCAGAGTTGAGGGGTAGGGTGGCCCTGGTGAGGGAGCTCCACGTCTACGGACCCCAGGTGGCCGTTGGTGGCGAGCCCAGCGGCCTGCTTTGGTGGCAGCATAGGGGTATTGGCAGGGCGCTCATGGCTAAGGCCGAGGAGGTGGCCCTAGAGTACGGTGCATCAAGGGTCTTCGTGATATCCGGGGTTGGGGTTAGGGGTTACTATAGGCTGTTGGGCTACAGGAGGTACCCGGGCTCAATCTACATGTACAAGGACCTTAGGAGGGCTAAACCCCTCGATTACGACCTAGGCTCAAGCCGCAGCGATGAGGCCACGGCCAGTGAGCAGTATTACATACAGGGCTAGTTGAGGTGGGCCCATGTTCATTGAACTACACCTAACAACCAACGACCCAGAGGTCCTGAGGGCCATGGCTAGGATGGGGTACGTGGCCGCGGCTTCAACAACCAGGGTGAGGGATGAGGGGGATAGTGGACTGCTGATCATGAGGAAGGTCCAGGGGCCTAGGCGTGGTGGCTGGGGGCAGTTCACGGTGAGCTACGTGGTTGGTAACAATAGGTATGCCCTAAACAAGTACATAACAAACGACAGGGTTGACGTAGTCACCATATTACCGGGCCGGGAGTACCCGAGCAGGAGGCAGTTGGCCATAATGGAGGGTGAGGGTAAGTACATTGAACTGGTCCTACTACCCTTCCTCAGGATGGGGCTATTAAACGACCTGGTTAAGGTAGCCTCAGACGTAATGGACTACTCCACAAGGGCTGTGCTGTCGCTTGGGGTTGGTTCAATGGGCGACTTGAAGAACCCCATGGACGCCGCGGCGCTGCTAGGCATGCTCACTGGTGATAGGGGCTACTGGGTTAGGGCCGTTAAGGATAACCCAATGGCCCTAGTGGTGGATTCAATATACAGGAGCGGCGTATGCTCCTAATCCCCGCTATCGGACTCGTAGAGGAGCATCACGTACCTGAAGTCCTCGTAATTAGGGCTACTGTTGAGGGAGAGCAAGTTAGCCACACCAAGCTCAGCAATCAAGGACCTCAGGTTCATTAACTTATGCCTCCTAGCCAACATAGCCCTAGGGCTAACAGCATCAACGCTAACAAGGTTAAGCAGCATGTCGATGAGGAGGTTAAGGTTATATGAAGGACTCGGCTTAAGGAATCTCCCAAGCCGCTGAATAAAGGCTAAAACACCCATCAACACTATAAACGCTGAGGGGGGTTAATAAACTTTAACTCGATATATAGTGCTATTGGGGTTAAGGAAGCCAACTTAAGGAGCCGTGAGGAGAAAAGCTAATAAGGTTGTTAGGCAGGCGTTAAGGCCCCGGTAGTGTAGCCTGGTACAACACGCGGGCCTGTGGAGCCCGTAACCCGGGTTCAAATCCCGGCCGGGGCCACCAGATAAGGCACACATACTCATTCAGCCTTTCAATCTTTAAAGACCACACCATTATACTACACCGCGCATTTTACCGCAAATATATTCAACACCCCACTCCTCAATATTGAGTGTTAAAGCGATTAGGTATAAGGACACCAAACATTCTAAGCAACCAGGTAAGGCACATGCATTTTAACTGGTTAAAATGCATGAGTCATGCATTTCTACCATTTGACTCATGCCTCTTCGTGTTCATTTGCTTCCTCATTGTTTTGCATGTTTCATGCAACTTGCCCATTTTACATTGGACTTTAAACCATTGGAACATTATTTCAATTCCTCCATTATCTTTCAATTGGAACAACAATTCAATTTCCTCATCAGAACTATCGGAACAAGAATGAGCCATTCTATGAGCTCTGAAACCCTGTTCCAATGACAACAATTCAAAATAAACCACAAAACTTAAAAACCCTAAAAAACCAAAAGAACCAGAGGATCTCAAAGGAGAATTGAAGGCTCATGATGTAAATACCCACTGCCGCAATGGCGCCTGTAAGCGAGGATCTCAAAGGAGAATTGAAGGTGCTAGTGGATGTCCCCAAAGGATTAATAGATCTAGCTCACTGTGAGGATCTCAAAGGAGAATTGAAGGCATTAGGTACTTCCTACGTGCATTAAACGAATTAATCATAAGAGGATCTCAAAGGAGAATTGAAGGAACGAGACTGGTTCATCAACAGCCTGCTCCTGCCCCTCACTCACCGAGGATCTCAAAGGAGAATTGAAGGAATCACACTTTCTGCATCATAGCCCCTGAGAACTTCATACCGAGGATCTCAGAGGAGAATTGAAGCCCCCAAGAAGCCAAGTTTAGACGGCTTTCCTGCACCCCGGGGCAGAGGATCTCAAAAGAGAATTGAAGGTTTCAATTATTCCCCACTACATCCAATGGCAATTTTTCTCTATGGAGAATTGAAGGCTGGTTCAACGGATGCTATGTCATCAATCACCTTGGCAATATCTTTAGAGGATCTCAAAGGAGAATTGAAGGCAACACGGTGCACCACCACCCACCGTTCAACCACAGGTGAGAGGATCTCAAAGGAGAATTGAAGGAAGCCAAGGTCATTGAGTAGTTTAACAGTGGGTGCATGTCCAATATAAGAGGATCTCAGAGGAGAATTGAAGGTGTGGGTACTGCCAGTGTAACGTACTCTGGCCTGTAGTTTGGAAGATCTCAAAAGAGAATTGAAGGTTTCCCACCCATACAAAGACCTCGTTATTCACATCCACGTGAAGATCTCAAAAGAGAATTGAAGGAGTGCTATTTTCAACGCAATACCCCTGCGGGGGCGCCCCCAGAAGATCTCAAAAGAGAATTGAAGGGATTGCCAGAGCAATCCCCCTTGCCGCAGTTTCGGCAACCTCGGGGAAGATCTCGAAGGAGAATTGAAGGTCGTTTTTCCCCTGTATTACGTTGAGGTGCCGTGGCTTGACTTGGAGATTTCAAGGGAGGGTTAGAGGGGTGTGGGGTTTCCTGAACTTGTTGGGTTTGGTTGGAGTTGGGGGTGTTGAGGGTGAGGTGGTTAGGATGCAAGGTAATTTGGTTGGATACTGCATTATAGTTAACAGCCTATATGCGGCTGCGCCTCCAGCGAATCCTTTAAACTACCGCGTACCTACCTCATGCCACTGCAGCATCAGATTCAGTGAGGAATGCTGCCTAACAATCCAGTAGGTTGGTTTGAGGGATGCTTCAGTGAACCACAGGTAATGCGTAAGAGTCGTAAGTGTTTTTTGACTTGGTTTATTTCAACGCCTCGTATATTATGAGTGCTAGTGCTGTGCATATTGATTGGCGTGAGTTGCAGGCTGAGGTTAACTTGATATCGATTATCCTGGCACCAGCCTTGGCTAGCTTGGCTAGGGCATCGTTCAACTTCGGCTCAAGCATCTCTAAGTGGCCCGGGTCCGCACCGTAAGCCACCACAACCCTAACCTGTAAGGCACCCACTACCACCCACCCCCACCCTTCAACCTCCTCCACTCACCTGCGAGTATTTTGGCAGCTTCAATTAACCTTACTGGTTTGGGTTCTGTTTCCGTTATGTCTAGGGTGTGGAATTCAACCCCTTCACCATACCTCTCCTTAACATGCCTCTCAAGCTTAAGTAATTGTGGTAGGAGTATTGCGGCCTGTGGGTTTGGTACAACGACCCACAGCCTATTAACACCAGCCTTAACCCTACTCTCCACTGTGTCAAGCACCTTATGCACAACGGTGCCCGTCCCGTAAAGAGTCTCAACCTCAACAACCAAACCATCAAGCCTAGAGCCGCAGTTAGGCTTGACATACACGTCGAACCTAACATTACCGAGTTGATACTCAGTCTCAACGCAATCTAAGGCCTTAACCTTAGCCTCATCCTCCTCAATCCCTTTACTCCTAAATTCCTCAGTCAACTCACGAACCAAGTAATTAACCATGGCTGCCTTGGTTAGGTAGTGGCTCATTGACTCGAGGCTGTGTTCATCACCCTCGGCGCTTGGCTTAACCTTAAGCCTAATGTAAAAGTCCCTTAACGCACCCTCAAGGACCCTCCAGTAACCATCCTCAAGCCAAACAACAAACTCATCAAAACCACCAAACCCACTGTAATCCGCTATCGGCTTACTAACCCTACCCCACATTACGCTG
>JAPWUH010000110.1 GCA_028275645.1 Caldivirga sp. | reverse complement strand
AGGAAAGCCTACACCCATATACTCACATCAAACGACGTAGACACCGTGCAGATAGGTGTAACAACACTTGAAACACTAGGTCTTGAAGTAGACCTAACCACAGGGAAACTAAAGGAAGCCACAACATACCTACTCTAAGGCAATGAGGATAGTTCACGTAGCGCCATTCTACGCACCGGTAATAGGCGGTGTGGAGGAGGTTGTGAGAAAAATAGCCGAGTACACGGCGTCTAGGGGTTATGAAACATACGTGGTAACCTACAATAGGCTCAGAAACGGCGGCACAAACTCACTACCCAGGGAGGAGGAGATAAACGGCGTACACGTGATTAGGCTGAAGCCGAACCTAACAAAGTTTCGCAGCGCTACACCTGGACTTTGGTGGTTTTGATGGTGGTGTTCGTGGGTATTCCCTCGTACAATAGGGCCAGGGTACTAGGGCTGTGTTTGAGATCATTCCTAGGCAGTAAACTAGTTAGGGGATTCATCGTGGTTGCTGATTCGGTATCGGCAAGTGAGGCGGAGCTTTACGTTAAGGCGATTAAGGAGGTTGAGGATGCTGGGTTTGAGGTTATTCATGACATGAGGATTGGTAGAAGGGGATCTGTGAGAGCTCGAAATAGAATATTCGAAATCGCTAGGGAAAATTTGGTTCTTGATGATGTGATAATACAGTATGAAGATGATTATTTATATCCAGGGGATAAGAGCTTAGAAGGTGCGTTGCAATGGCTTAGAAATGAATCAGTAGGTATAGTTGGTGGTAGGCGTATTAACTTAAGGAAGAGAAGAATTGACCCAGATTTCGCGCTGAACGTACCGTACTTAGCAGATATGCTTACGAGAGTTACGGGTTTCATAGTGTTGAATATGGAGCATGGACCAAGAGAAGTTGAATACACAACACACTTAATAGCCATGAAATTAAGAATCGTAAATTTAGGCATTAAATATGATGAAAGCTATGGCGGAACAGGTTATAGGGAAGAAAGTGACTTACAAAGGCAAGTCAGGAAGTTTGGCTATAGGATAGTTTTTGAGCCGAGATTTTACGTGTATCATCTCGCGGTAGAGGAGGGAGGAGACAGATATTCAGACTTGGAGGATAGGATGTACTGGAAGTGGAGAAACCACACATACTTCATGAATAAGTGGCAATACCCCATAACCAAGAAGATACTAGGCTACACAATACTAACAACATACGCACTACTAAACGGGCCGGCGGCAATAAGAGGAATAGTAAAGGCAGTAAGGAACAAAACATGAAAATAGTCCATGTATTTCACCATTACTGGCCCGTGGTAGGTGGGTTGGAAAATGTGGTTAAGGCGTTGGCTGAGGGTATGGTTAAGCTTGGGCATGAGGTTCATATAGTGGCAAGTAGGTATGGCGCTGAGGGTAGGCCTAGGGAGGAGGTGGTGAACGGGGTTCATGTGCATAGGGTTAGGAGTGTTAGGCTTGGTTACCCTGACTTAACGTACCCACTGGAGTACCCCATTGACCTGCTTAAGAGTGCCGATGTTGTTCATGGGCACAGCCAAAACAGCCTATTCACGGTTAAGATAATTGAGAAGGCTAAGGAACTTGGGGTAAAGACTATGGTGCACTTCATGGCTGTGGACGCACTTAGTGATCACCCCAATGCTCTGGTTAGGTTGCTGGGCCCGCTTTACGGCAGGTGGACTGTGCTTAGGGCTATTAGGAGCAGTGATGTTAGGCTTGTCAAGAGCCTTAGGGACAAGGAAATGTTAAAGAGTAGGTACGGTATCGATGCCATTTACGTTCCCGATGGGGTTGATGAGGAGTTGCTTAACATGCCTAATAAGGCCGAGGAGTTCAAGGCCAAGTACGGCATCAATGACCCATTCGTGGTTTACATAGGCAGACTACACAGGTTAAAGGGCATCGACGTGTTGATTAAGGCAATCAGCATAGCCACCAGGGAGGAGCCCACATTAACCGCTGTGATAGTAGGCCCAGGGGATCAAAGGCCATACAGGGAATTGGCCAGGCTGGGGGTGGGGAGGAACGTGGTGTTCACTGGCTTTGTTAGTGAGGAGGTGAAGATTAGTGCGCTAGACGCATCCACTGCACTGGTCCTGCCAAGCATTAGTAATTACGTTGAGGCATTCTCCCTAGCCATAACTGAGGCTTGGGCCAGGGGTAAACCAGTGGTTGCATCGGCAGTGGGTGAGGTGCCTTATAGGGTGAGGCACATGGTTAATGGGCTACTGGTACCACCAAGAAACCCCAATGCATTGGCCGACGCAATACTGCAGTTGATAAGGGATAGGAAGCTGGGTGAGAGGCTTGGTGCTGAGGGTAGGGAGAGAGTGACTACCTGGGGTAAGGTAATTGATGAGCTACTAAAGCTTTATGCATCCTAAGGTTCAGACTACTGCAGAAGGTGTAAATGCAGTTGTTTGTTAATAATAGTATCGAGTTTCATCAATGAAGATTTCAATTGTGGTTCCAAGTAAGGGATGCAAATACCTTGGTTACCTGCTTACTGGCCTTAGGGATCAGAATGTGAAGCCTAATGAGGTAGTTCTCGTGGTTAAGGAGTGCGACTTAAGGCATGTTGAGGATTTGTGCAGTAGAAATAACCTACCTTGCGCGATAATTGAGCAGAAGAGTGGCTACTTTACCCATGCCTTGAATATGGGTAAAAGGGAGGCTAAGGGTGACCTTATAATATTTACGGATGATGATGCAATACCCTTAGGTAAGTGGATTGAAAGGTACATTAAATTACATACCATGTACCCAAATATAGCTGGAATATCGAGTAGGGATATTTACCTAAACTTAGAAAACATGAGGATAATGCCAACCCCAGACGATAAGGTGGTTACCAAGCTATATCGATGGGCCATTAGACCATGGTTAGAAAGGCCACATCCATTATTAAGTAGGTATAGGATGGGGGTTTACCTGACCAAGAACCTTAATATCGCTCACGGACCATTTATCCCAGATAAAGGATGCCTTTCACTGCCTTTCAGGGGTGTTAACATGAGTTTTAAGGCAAGCTACATCTATGATGCATGGTTCCCGGAGCATGAATTATTAAAAAGGGTTCCAAGTAATGAGCAATACTTTGGATTACAATTGATCCTTAAAGGCCTAGACACAATATATGCCCCAGGCAATCCAGTACTCCACATAGCAAGGGAAGAAAGTTTATCGAGGACAAGGGATAAGACTGCCAATGCCGAGTACTATATAATGAAGACTTTATTTAAGGAGCTTCTCAGTAAGTATGGCTTCGATTAAGCAGGCAGTACCTATAGTAACGTTACTAGCAGTGGCTGTAGTTACCTTACCCATATCAGCTCATGAATCACAGTTAACGCTAATTAACAATGTCAAGAACCTGAATCTTACCGCAGCAGCGCTAGGAGTGCTAAGTACATTAAACATATATTACTTCATAGGCCTCTCTGCAACGTTAGCATCGTTTGCATTGTCATTAATCCGTTACAGAAGTAGTGCATTAACCATAATATGTGTCTTTATAATCATTATGTATTTCGTGGGTTATCCGCTTCTATTAAGCCCATTTCCACCATACCTGCCTGACGGAACACTTTACGCTACAGAGTCGTTGGCGGTTTCCTTCTTCGGTTACTCAAATATAGCCAAGTGGCTGTATAATGGTGGTGCATACCCAATGACCTTTATCTGGGGTGCAGTCACGAGCATGGTGCTTGGTGTACAGCCGATATATTTATCATCAGCCTACGGTTTGCTTGAGCCTATAGCCCTGGGGTTGATTAGTTATGTGGTTGGTAGGAGGATGGTTAATGATGATAACACTGCGCTAGTACCATTGGCAATGCTCATATTCACCGCCCTGATATGGTCTTACCAATTTCACTTCAGCCCCCAGGATTTCAACATAGTCGTGCTAATGCTTATTGCGCCGTTACTACCCATGGCTATTGGGGGCGACTTAAAGGCTATTATTTTAATTAGCCTAGCCACGGTAACCTTAACACTTAGCCATCAAACGGAAGACCCAATTCTTCTAGCTACATTATTCTCCCTACTGGTCCTAAGAATTACTAAGAAGTATAGGGAATTTAGGCCCTTAGTGTTAACTACATCGGCGGTGACTGCGATGAGTTTCATAATGTACAGTAACTACATTATACCGGTTAATATTTCGGTCATAAGTGGTTTACTCTCATCGACAGCCATAATCAGGTTCATT
>JAPWUH010000109.1 GCA_028275645.1 Caldivirga sp. | reverse complement strand
TGGTTGAGAAGTGGAGTGGTAATGTGACGGCTATTCAACTTGACTACAAGCACGTTAAGCTAGATATGGCTTACCTACCACCGGGCAACTACAGCATTGAGTTGCTCCAGGGTTCACAGTACGTGATGCCATTCGCAATGCTTGTTAAGGGTACTCAATTCTACAATGAGACCGTTAACCCGCATAGTCAAGTGATAATAACAACCAACAACTTCGGCATACCATCAGGCTGGTCAATACTAGGATACGTAGTGACCGTCTACACAGTTCAGCCGCTGGTGGTTGGTGAAACAGGTGGTACGTTCACTATTGAGGCCAATAGGATCTCACCCGTCTACACACTAAGCCAGTTAATCGTTGTGCATGGTGTAAGTTACATATTGCCACCCTTCATAAGGTTCATGCCCATCATAGGAATTTACGTTGTCTATGATACCCAGTTTAAGGTTGTTAACCCATTGAACGTCCCAGTTATCGTGGAGTACATGCCGATAATCTACAAGCCAGTTGGCCAGTGGAGCAACGGTAACCTGCAGGTTCAGGTTTACCAGAGTGATGTGGCTCAGGGCATGTGGACGTCGTTGGTTGTTCAACTACCGGAGACGGCCACCATAACTAGTATAATCACCCCAAGTGGTACCGTGTACAGTGGGTACACGTCATCCGAGTTGCCGTGGGGTAGTGAGTTTAGGCTAGTGTCAATATCGCCTGACGGCCACGAAGCCTACATTGCAGTGAGTACGCTCGGTGTTTCGCAACCTGGCCTATACACCATTAATGTGCACTGGGACCCACTGGTGGTTATGGTACACAACACCTATGGCTCACCGGTAAGCGCCAGTATAGTCGTGTCACAGAATGGGCAGGTATACGGCACCTACAGCACTAATTCAAGTGGAGTAGCCTTAATACCCGTGTACAACCCATACCCACTTTCACTATTAGTGTACTACAAGGGGGTGGATGCCTACAACATTGGTGTCACGACGCTGATTAAGAAGCCAATAGATGTGACGCTTGGGATCTACAACGTAACCGCAATAGTTGTGGGCTTCTTCAACCAGGCAATAGGTAAGGCAAACGTGACCATGTACAGGATAGGGACTGGGCCAGTTTACACGCAGTTAACTGGTCCAAATGGAGCCGCACAGTTAACTGGTGTATTAAGCGGAATCTACCAGTTAACCGCCTCATACGGTAACGCCAAGTATAGTAGGTTCTTAACCGTCAACTCAGATGAGGTCGCTTTAATCAAGACGAATATATTGACGATAATAAACGGCTTCCCAATAACCACGGGAGATGCGATAATTGGGGCAGTCAGCATACCTGTCGTGGCGGCCCTAGCCTACGCTGTTAAGGCTCTTGTCACTAGAAGAAAGCCTTACCATATTGAGAACGTGTAGCTGAATTAAACCGTTCACTTAAAAATGCTTAAAAATAGTTCAAATGCAGGTTGATGCAACCTTGGGCCTAGGTTTAAAAATCCCCCACGGGAATTAGGAGTGTTGTGATGAGGCAGCTCGAGTATGAGCGGTGAATTAGCCTTTGATTACTGACTTCCTAGCCAGCTCAATTCTGCAGGGTAATGGCAACTTAGACCTAGCCCTATTTAAAGCCTCCTTGGCGTGTGCAATGTTCTTACCCTCCACCTCGACGATCATCAGTACATCACCAGCCTCAATTTGAACAGCCCTACCCGTGGGTACACCAAAGGCTAGTCTCATACCCTCCTGCAGACGGTCGGCGCCGGCCATTGCTAACATCTTGTTCTCCCTAATGACGTGGTGGGGGTACTTAACGATCTTAAGGTAAAAGTTTTGGTCGGTTAGGACCTTGGACAGGTACTTGTAGGCCATTTGCCTAGCCGCCTCAAGGGCATTAACCCTAATCTGCCCATCTTCAAGAACCCTAAGGATGGCCACAGAGTCGAACCTCTCCCTATCCTTAGCCTTAGTAGCCCCCATCTCAAACCTGGGTATCTGAACATACGGTGCGCCATGTATATACTCAAGCCTAGTGTAAGGTCTCTCAATCCTCCTATAGCACCTAGCAGGCCTTAGCGGCATAGACAGCCACTGCCAGATACCCTTTATAAAAATTGTACCTGGATTAAATACGCCACTAGTTTAAGGCTCAGTTATGTAGCTATGAATAGTTTTAACCCCCCAGCCTGAGGTATATACTGGTGATTACAAGCCAAACCTGATAAATGATGAACTGACGACGGTATGATTACTCGCATCCTTAAAGGTTCAAGATTAAATGCGCATCACGAATTAAACTATAGAGTTAACTTAGCGCCATGTTAACCCCCAGCCTGAAACTTTTAAGTTAGGCTTAGGCTATCTACTAGCAGAGACGTTAAGGCTAAGTAAAGTTAGGTTAATTAACCATGTTAAGCTACCCATTCTATGGCGGATATTAAACTTCCTGATAGGATTACCACCATTGATGAGCTTGAGGACTTATTATCAACACCGTACCCCGAGACCATAAGGGATCTTGGTGATGTGGAAGGCGACTTAATGGTACTTGGGGCTGGTGGTAAGATAGGCCCATCACTAGTCATGATGGCTGTAAAGGCGGTTAAGTTAGGTAGCCTTAGGAAGAGGGTCATTGCGGTGTCCAGGTTTAGTAAGGGTGATGAGTTGGTAGATAAGTTAAGGAGACTCGGTGTTGAGGTTATAAGGGCTGACTTATCCAGGGAGGAGGATGTGGCTAAGTTGCCTGATGCCGAGAACATAATATTCATGGTTGGTAGGAAGTTTGGTACTAGCAGTGAACCTGAGTTGACGTGGATAACCAACACCTACATACCTGCATTGGTGGCGAGGAGGTTCCCAAGGTCAAGGTTCGTGGTCTTCTCCACAGGTAATGTATATCCTCTTGTACCCATTTACACAGGTGGAGCCACTGAGGATACTAAGACTGGGCCTATTGGTGAATATGCCTGGGCTGCATTAGCCAGGGAGAGGATTTTCAACTACTTCTTCAGGGTTAACGGTAATAAGGCCGTTTTCATCAGGTTGAACTACGCCAATGAATTGAGATACGGCGTCTTACTTGACATAGCCCTTAAGGTGGCTAAGGGTGAGCCAATAGACTTAACCATGGGCTACGTCAACGTAATTTGGCAGGGTGACGTCAACAACATCGTGCTTAGGTCGCTTAAGTATGCAAGCAACCCACCACTAATACTGAACGTGACTGGTCCCGAAATCGTATCCGTGAGGTGGGTTGCTGAGGAGTTCGGTAGGTTACTTGGGAAGGAACCCATCTTCACAGGTAGGGAAGCTGATACAGCCCTGTTGAGTAATGCAGCTAGGGCATTTGAGATATTCGGCTACCCAAGGGTTACCCTACGCCACATGATTAAGTGGATTGCTGATTGGGTTAGTTCTGGTAAACCGGTGTACAACTTACCAACCCATTATGAGGTTAGGACCGGTGAGTATTAGCATCTAATGCGGCTTAACTTCACAAAGCGTAATCACCATGCTCAGCCTTATAATTAGCCTATATAGTGTTATATTGAGTGGCCTTAACTATCCTTCTAAATATTTTCGATCGTTAGTCAGGTCCAACTAAGGTTTTTATACACCCTATTAGTGATAAGGTTGTATGGCTAACGGTGAGGATTCACTGACCCTTCGCGTTGCTGAGGCGAGGAGTCGTGACGTTGGTAGAGGAATCGTCAGGATACCCATGAGGCTCATGAGGAAGGTTGGTATTGAACCTGGTGATTACGTTGAGATTAGCGGTAACAAGCGCGTCGCCTATGCGCAGGCATGGCCAGCCTACAGTGATGATGAGGATAAGGACATTATAAGGATGGATGGCTTCATCAGGCAGAACATTGACGTATCACTAGACGACTTGGTTAAGGTTAAGAAGGCAAGCTTAAGGCCAGCCCAAAGGATAACAGTCGCACCGGTTGGCGAGGAGATTAAGATTGACCCAGATTACCTAAAGAAGTCTTACCTTGTTGGAAAGCCCGTGTGGCGTGGCGCAGTCTTTGAGCTACCCTACTACACAGGGGCCTTGAAATTCATGGTAACACAGGTTGTGCCAGCCCCAGCAGCTTACGTAAGCACAGAGACCGAGGTTACAATGCAGGAGAAGCCCGTCCAGGAGACTAACCTGCCTCGTGTTACTTGGGAGGATATTGGTGATTTGGAGGAGGCTAAGCAGAAGATTAGGGAGTTGGTTGAGCTTCCTCTTAAGCATCCTGAGTTGTTTAG
>JAPWUH010000108.1 GCA_028275645.1 Caldivirga sp. | reverse complement strand
ATTATAACCCCAACCTCCCTCCCATTTGCCTTAACCAGCCTGTACCCAGGTTTAATTAAGCCGCCGAGAACCTCCACACCGACTATGGCTGGGTTACTCCTTCTAAATACATAGCCCGGTATTATCATCACTTTGCCTGGCCGTATGTACCTGCTTAGTTCACTTTCAATGAGCCTACTCTTCTCCTCACTAAACCACTTAGTGAATTCCTCAACGAGCCTGTACAGTATGTTGTTTTGGAATATTGTGACTAACTGGGCCTTAGCCTCCTCCTCAACCTCCTTAGGGACCTTGACATTGAAGGCTAGGATTACACCGTATAGTGGGTTTTTCCTCCTAACCACCGATGCGTCAATAACATCTCTCCTTGTGACTGAGCCGATGTCAGCCTTCCTGACTGGTATGCCCTGTGACCTTAGGTAGAGCACCATGGCCTCAAGGGTACCTAGCGTATCCGCCTTAGCCACAACGCCGACCTGATCAGTCTCAATCCTAATGGATGCTGCATCCCTCACAACCTCATCAATGTAGGGCTTGGGGTCGCCGTAGACTACGTAGACCGGTGACCCTGGGACAACGTCCTCTAAGCCATCAGCCACTATCTTAACGCCTGCCGCTGCCTTAACCTCATCAACGTGCATGTACCTGTCCTCCGGATCCCTCATCTCGTCAAGGGGCTTGGGCATTACCATCAGCCTGACCTTAGTTAGTACAGGTCCATTTAGACCCATGGCCACTAGGGTATCACCCCTCTTAACTACACCATCGTACAGGACCACGTCCATGGTTGTGCCTAGCCCCTTCTCCTCCTTAACCTCCATAACAACACCCTTACCTGGCCCATAGCTAACCCTTAACCTATCCTTAACAAGTCTCTGGGTTAACCCTGCCATTAGGACTAGTAGGTCTGGGATACCTTCCCCGGTGACTGCGCTGGTGGGTACTATGGGTATTTGCCTACTGAAGTCACTGACTCTGTCGAACCTCTCAGCCTCAAAACCCTGCCTATTGAACTCCTCAATTATCCTGGCTAAGGCTTCCTCAAGCCTACCTTGCACATCCTCGCCTTGGGCCTTATATGAGTCCAGTATGGATGCGTTTGGGATTGGTCTCCACCCATATATCCTGTCAACCTTATTAGCGGCCACTACGAAGGGTATGTTCCTGTTTTTGAGTAGAACTAGGCTTTCGTAGGTCTGTTCCTCAAAGCCCTTTGTTAAGTCAATCACCAGTATGGCTAAGTCAGCCACTGAGCCCCCTCTACGCCTAAGGTTTGAGAATGCCGCATGCCCTGGGGTGTCGACCATTAGGAAGCCCTTAACCCAAACCTTACCCCTAAGCCTATACCTCTCAATTAATGGTGCTGCGTACTTCTCAATGGATGGCCACGGTAGGTAGGATAGGCCAATATGCTGGGTTATCATGCCCGGTTCCCTATAGGCCACCATGGTGTTCCTAATCTTATCTAACAGTAGCGTCTTCCCCACATCCACGTGCCCCACAACCACCACTATGGGTGCTCTATAATCCTCGGCCATGGCTATACCCGTGTACATTAATGAACCTGTTAATAAGCTTTTACAGGCATGAGAAATGGATATGCGGTTAATTTAAGTTTAGCTTCTGAACCTCAATGTTTTCATGGCTTAGAGACTAGATTATACATGATTTATGTATGTATGAGTGTAATTTAGTTCATTGCCGTGAATGTTACTTACTAGGCCTTGCCTTAAACCTGGACTTCGTGATAACCAGATTCCTTAGTTATGGTAACCACATCCACCCCTTCACCGCTACCTGGGTCATGGAGCATTGCAGCCTTTACGGCCCTAATGGCTAGCTTGATGGCATCGTTAAGCGTCATGTCGTCCCTATACCCATCCTCAAGTACGCCAAAGGCGGTTGGGGAGCCACTCCCAGTTGACGTGAACCTATCCTCCCTGGTGAAGCTACCGTACCAGTCGACGGCGTATAGGACTGGCCCCTCCTCTTCATCAACGCCGCCTATTATCATGTGCGCTATATATATCATTGGCCTACTGTAAAACATGATGACTGAGGCGTAGTTGGCGAGGGTCTTGATTGGTATTGGGGCTTGGTGGTTTATCTTGTAGTCCATGGCTAGGTAAGTTAATTCATTAAGTACCATCTGGACATCCGCGACGGCGCCGCTCATGGTTGCAGCCACGTGATTGTCAATCTTCCAAATCTTCTTACCCTTTCTATGCGCTATGTAATACCCAGCCGTAACCCTCCTATCAGTGGCTAACACAACACCCTCCTTAGTCACCACACCCACTGTTGTTGTACCCGTTGTTAAGACTCCGCGTTGGTTACTTACTCTGTTCACCTGAACCACCTTGGGTTTGAGCCTGGCCCTCCGCCTGCTGAGCTTGAGTTACCGCTTGGGCTTGTTGAGGCTGTGCTTGGGTTACCTGCTGTTCTTCCCTTGAAACCTCAAGCTCCTCTATGTAGATTATTTTCTTTGTATCTGAGAACCTTTGCGCAAGCTCCTCGGCCACCCTGAACTTAATGGTTCCAATACCCTCTATGAACAGGACCTCGGGGGGTAGTTTAATGGTTATCTGGCCATTCTCGTGCTTAGCCTCAATCTTACTGACGTCTAGCTTGGGTAAGTATTGCCTAACAATCTCCCTAATCTTGTCGCTATCGCTTACAAGCTTCTTAACAACCTTAGCATTAACGATTATGGCCCTCCCAGCCAGTGGGTGGTTGAAGTCCAACACAACCCTACCGCTGGATATGGACACAACCCTGGCCCTCTGGTTATTGTACTCCACTATATCGCCAACCCTAGGCAATTTACCAGCCCTGTAGAATTCCCTAATTGAAACCACCTTAACCTTGCCCTGGTCCCTAACCCCAAAGGCCTTCTCAGGCGGTACCTCCACAGTTACCTCAGACCCTTCATCGCTCTTAAGTAGCGCCTCCTCCAGGGGTTCGAAGATCTTGGTCTCACCAAGCACTATTAGCCTTGGTCCGTAGGTTTGGTTGGGGTCATAGATGTTGGCCTCCTTAGCCTTCTCCTCAATCGTGGTCTCAATTACCTTACCATCATCCTTCGTCTGAATTGTGTAGTCCAGTAGTATGTAGTCACCCTTCTGTAAAACCATCAGGAACCACCCTCCTCACTGGTTTTTACACTTTCCTCACCCTCACCAGCCTCCTTAAGTCTCTTAATCTGTGACGTTATGTAGCCCGCTATCCTATTCCTTACCCTCTTGGAAACTCCCTCAACAAGTTGCCCAACTACCCGCTTATTATGCTCAAAATCATCACTGAACCTATCTGGGTACTGCTCCATCAGCGCCCTTCCAATCCTCTTTATGTAAGCTGGCCTAACCTTACCCATCAGGTAGCGATGGTAAGTGACTGGTTTTAAGCGTTTCTTAGTTACCGCGCATTAATTTGCGATGTTGGGATTTACCTTAAGTCAGGGCATTGTGGTAAGTGGCGTAAATGAGGTTACGTGGCCGCTAAATCACGGTATCTGCGATTTCACTCAACAGCTCATGCACATCCTTATCCCTATACCTACTCACCACCTCACTGACGTAACTTATCAACCTGCTGTAAAGCCAGTTACTACCACAGGTTGACGTATCAAATGGCAGGGTGGTTATAGTCACCCTGCCATTGTCAACGTTCAGGTAACCATCCTTCCTCAGGTTCTCGATGGTGTCCAGGAAGTCCTGGCTAATCGGTATGTAATCCTCAATACTCCAGTTGAATACGAAGTAGCCGCTTAGCTTATCCACCATGTACATTAAGAGCGCCAGCTTATCTATACTGCATGACCCACTAAGCATCCTAACCATGTCCAGTAATACGCATCTTCGTAAATCCTCCACAAAAATGAAGGCTATAACCCCCTTTAATACTTACCGTCTCTCTGGAGGTGATGGGGGCTTGTTGTCTCCACTGTCTTCTTCTCGGTGGTCTCCCTGGGCTCCCTCACCACAGCGGCTCCCCACCCGTCACCGGGGGTTCCTAGCCACTACGGATCTCGGAAACCCAGGGTAACCACTAAGTGTGTTGAAGTTAGGTTCATAAACCTATGGAGTTAGTCATCAATGGTAATAGGCGTCATAAATGAATAAGAAGGCTGAAATTAGCCCATTGTTGATTCGCATAGGGCAAAAGGGTTAAATTACGCATCAGCCTGTGGCGCCAGTGAAGGCCGTAACAGTAATCCCAGGGGTACCTGAGTCCCTTAGGCTCAGGGATGTTG